>JBGMRK010000134.1:0-1752 GCA_048061375.1 Longimicrobiales bacterium
TCATGGGGCGGCCTGCTCGCGATGAACTACGCGATCCGTTACGGAGACAACCTCAAGTCCCTCATCCTCCTGAATCCGATGAGCCCGAGTAGCGCGCTCTGGCAGCGAGAAGAGCAGGCGGTGGCCGAGTTGGTAACGGACGCCGACCGCGCGGAGATGCAGACCATTCGTGAGACGGAGGCGTTCGCCCAGCGGCGCCCGGAGGCCATCGCGGAGTTGTTGCGCACATCCTTCAAGGCGCAGTTTCACGACCGGTCGCTCATCAACGAGTTGCGAATCTACGTTCCGGACGACTACGCGTCCCGGAGCGCGCAATTCGGGTACATGATGGCGGACCTCGCCGACTTCGATCTGCTGGACGGGCTCACCGGCGTCGACGTCCCGACACTCATCGTCTATGGCGCCCACGAACCCGCCGCCGAGATCGGGGGACCGGTACTGGACGAACGTCTTCCGAACTCGGAGCTCGTGGTGATCGAGAATTCAGGTCACTTCCCGTTCATCGAGCAGCCCGACACTCTCTTCGCCACCGTGCTCGAGTTCCTCGACCGGAACCACTGACACGTGCCCCCAGCAACCGTGAGGTCCCATGAAATTGTTTCGCACTTTGGCGTGGCTGACCCTGATCGTCCTGGCGCCATCCCTCGAGGCCCAGATTACGTCCGAGGAGTACGCGGCCAGGCGCGCCGCGCTCGCCGAGCGGATGGGCGATGGTGTTATGATCGCCTTCGGCGGCCGGGAGCCGGTGCGCCATTGGCCACCGTTTTATCAGTATCCAGCCTTCCGGTATCTCACAGGCTTCCTGGAGTCGAACGCCGCCTTTGTGATGGTGCGCCAAGACGGGCGCACGACTTCGACGCTGTTCGTTGAGCAGGGCAACGCACGGACCGCGCTGTACAACGGCGAGCGTGCCACGCTGAACGGAATCTCGGAACGGTTGGGCCTCGAAGCCCTCTACAACGATGAACTGCACCGGTTCGTCGAGTCCGTGATGGCCGGGGGCCTTCCGATCTATTCTGTGCCGGACGTCCAGTCGAACGAGTACAGCGCCCGGGACTCGCTCACGGCGGGCCGCAACTTCTTGCGCGGCCTCGAAGCCACCCACCCCGGGCTGCGCGTCAGCGAGAAAAACCGGTGGATCGATGAATTGAGGGCGAAGAAGAGCGATGCGGAGATCGCCCTGTTGAAGACTGCCGCGGACATCTCGTCGCGCGCGCATGAGGCAGCCATGCGCGCGATTCGCCCCGGCATCCGCGAGAGCGAAATCCAGGCGGTGATGGAAGCCGAATACCGCAAGCTCGGCGCGGACATACCCGGTTACTCGTCCATCGTGGGCTCGGGGCCCAACTCCACCGTGCTCCATTACCCGGCCGGGACGCGCGTGGCCAAGTCCGGCGAGGTCGTGCTCATGGACGTCGCCGCCTACTACCAGGGGTATTCGGCGGACATCACGCGCACGGTGCCGGTCGACCCCAAATTCTCCCGTGCCCAGCGTGATGTCTACGAGATCGTTCTGGCGGCTCAGAAGGCGGCCGAGCGTGTCATCGAGCCAAACGCTCCGATAAGCGCCCCCACGGACGCAGCCTATGAAGTTCTCAAAAGCGGCCTTGTCCAGCTCGGCCTGATCGAGAGTATCGATGCCAGCTTCGACGCGCCTTCGGGGCTCTGCCCTGGCGCGTGGGCCAACGACGACGGCACCTGCCCGCAATGGTACCTGTACGTCTATCACGGATTCTTCCACGGAATCGGACT
>JBGMRK010000134.1:1852-6168 GCA_048061375.1 Longimicrobiales bacterium
CCTGCCCGCAATGGTACCTGTACGTCTATCACGGATTCTTCCACGGAATCGGACTCGACGTGCACGATCCATCCCAGTTCGCGATCGGGCCCCGCCGCTTCCGGCCGGGAGACGTCTTTACGATCGAACCCGGTCTTTACGTTCGCGAGAACGTGTTCGAGGATCTTCCCAACACCCCGCGCAACCGCTCGCTCATTGCGTACTCTCAGGCGTCCGTGGATCGCTACGTGAACATCGGCGTGCGTATCGAGGACGACTACCTGCTCACCACGGACGGACTCGAGCGAATCACGAGCGCGCCCCGGGAGATCGAAGAGATCGAGGCGCTGCGGAGCCGGCCCGTGTCGGAGTAGTGTCCGTCGATCCGGACTGGCCTGGGGCGGCTGGAGCGCTCTTCGCCTCCGGAGGCCGGAAACCTAGCGGACGGCCGCGCGTATTACTCATGGTCACCAGGCAGCTTCGAAGGGGCATCCTCCGGTAGCCGGACGATGCCGGAGCGTCCAAGGTCCCGTAAGGCGATCGGAATATGAAGGGTCGTAGATCGACAGAGAGCCTCGGGAAGACGCCGATCCGCGCTCGCGCTCTCCTTCTCAGCTGCCTCTACCTCGTGCTGGCGACGCCCGTCTCCGGTCAGAGGGTCCTCATCGTCGGGCGGGTCATCGACGACATCTCGGAGCGCACGCTGAGCCAGGTCGACGTGCAGCTCCGCGCGCCGGACGGGACCGATCTCGGGCGCTACCAGACTGACGGCACCGGGAAGTTCGAGTTCACCGTGAGGGGCGCTCGCGCGGTACGACTCCATGCCTCCCTACTGGGATACAGGGCCAGCACGACCCCCCTGCTCTACCTGGACGAACACAAGTTCTTCCAGTTGGAGGTGCGCCTCGACCCCCAGGCGATCCTGCTGGCGCCACTGGAGGTGATCGCGTGGTCCAAAGTGGACAAGAGCGCCCTCCTCGACGGCTTCCGGCAGCGGCTGAGAATCGGGTTTGGTACCTACATCACGAGGCGCGACGTCGAGCGGAGGAACCCCGTGTACGTCACGGACCTTCTGAGGGAGATCCCCGGACTGCGGGTGACCGGGGAGGGGTACGGGTCCCGGCCCGTGGTCGAGACGGCCCGCAGCGCCGGGCGGAGCTGCGCGACGCAGATCTTCGTAGACGGGTTCCTGCTGAACCGCCGGACGGGGAGGGGCAGGACGCCGGCGGACTTTCGCATCGACGACGCCGTCAGCCCGGCCTCGATCGAGGGAATCGAAGTCTATCAGGGGGGCAGCACGGTACCGGCCGAGTTCCTGAACGTGGACGCCGCCTGTGGCGTCATCGCCATCTGGACCCGAAGGGGAGGGGCATAATAGCGCGCCGCCCGTTCCCGAACGCTCCTACGGACTCGGCGGCCGCGTGTACACCACAATGGCGCCGAACACGTGACGCCCGGTGCTCAGGCCCGACAGGGTCGCCACCGCCCTCGCTCCGTCCAGCCACCGGATCTCGTAGGCGATCTTGGTTTCCATCTGGCGCAGGCTCTCCGGGCCACCGAGGAGCATACCGTTCTGATAGACGACGATCTCCGTCTCCAGGTTGAAGCTCCGGGTGCCGCCCCGGACCCGCAGCCAACGGGGGCGGAGGCGCTGCACCACCTCGAACAGGTTCATGGCCTGTACGGACTGGATCTCCTCCTGTGTCAGGACATTCCGGTCGAAGTCGGCCTCGCTCCTGGAAGCGCTGGCGCACGCTGCCGCGAAGGTGGAGACAAATAGTGTCAGCACCGGGATCCCCCAGCGTGAAAATTTCATGTCAACCACTCTCCTTGGGTGGGTCGGTCGAGCCGATCTCTCGGATCTCCACGATACCGCTCTCGGTCGAGAGCTGCCGCCCTACCACGGCGGAAGTCTCAGGGAAAGCCCAACCGTGATGCCCTTTGGGCGGGACTCGAAGCCGAACTGCGTGCTGATCAACGAGCTGAGGCGCATCAAGGCGCCCGCCATGACGCTGACGCCGGATTCCGCATCGTCCGGAGACTCGACCCAGAAGACGCCGGCCCTTCCCAGGTCCACCGTGGGATCGGCCTCGTAAAGCCAGTACTCGGTTCGGTTGAAGCGGCCCAGGCCGCCGTAGACCATGAGGGAGGGATTGAGCGGCCTGATCAGGGCCACGCTGAAGCTCCGCCAGCTCGATTCCGTCTTCCTGAAGTCGACGCCGGGAATCTCACTCTCGACCCGGCCGGGCGTCCAGTCCTCCTCGAAGTCCTCGGACCCCGATGGGCTGCCGCCGGCAAACTTGGCATCCACGTACAGCCCGATCCCGCCCAGCGCAGGCCATACCACGTAGGCGACGCCACCGACCATCACATCCGGGGCGTTGGCCACGTATCCGATCCCTATGTGAGGTTGGGCCGGGCCCTGCGCGGCCACCGGTAGGCCCGCCAGCGTGATCATGAACGCGACAGCCAATCCGAAGAAGCACCCCTTGTGGGAGCGGTATCGTCGCACCGGCAACCTCGATCGTCTATGGAAGAGGACAAGCCTCATCAGTATATTCCGTTTTGTAGTCTCGTGGCATCACAGGGCACTGTCCACGGGAGCCGAGTCACGGCGCCCGACAGGCCCCAAACGGTTCTCATATGAAGACACCCGGCATCCGACGGCACCGGCCTGGCCTCCTTCAGGTCATCCCGTTTCTCACTCTCATCCCCCTGCTGAGCGGCTGTAGCTCGCTCACGGAGCCCCTCTTCACGCGGTGGGCAGGGGACCTGGAACCCATTCTCCCCAGCGCTGTTTCCGGCCAGGTCGCCGCCATCTCTCAGTTCGGCAGCACCCAGGCCTCCATCCAGATCGAGCGGGGGGAGGCCGGTGTCAGCTACCGCTGGCACATCGAGTCGGGAGACTGTCAGGGGAACGGGCAGATCCAGGGGGGTGTCGCCGTCTACCCGCAACTGGTCCCCAACGAGGTAGGAACGGCGGGCAGCGAAGCGACGCTCAGCGCGGTGTTCGAGTCCAATTCCGTTTTCGTCGCCCGGGTCTTCCGATCGCTCGAAGGAGGGTCGGAAAAGGTCGTCGCCTGTGCTGATCTCCGCGAGGTGGGATGATCCCGCCGCCGACGCGCCGGGAGCCTCACGTCCGTTCCCGGGTATCTCTATACTATGACTGCGCACGGCCGTCCCATGTCTGTGATCCCGAAGCGGGAGCGTCTCCGATGAGGTCTTATCGTCTGTTCTTGTTGGCTGCACTCGTGAGCCTCGCCGCCGCCTGCTCGAGCCCCACCGGCCCGAAAAATCCCCAGGAGAAGGAGCCGCCGCCGGAGCCGGATCCGACGCAGGGCCTGGTTCTCACCCCGCAGCATATGGGGGTCTGGGTTTAGACTCGTCCGGGCATCCGCTCCCTCACCATCGCCCAAGTCGGGCACCCCCGGAAAAAGGAGGGGGGCGCGAGATCGCGCCCCCCTCCGGGTCCAGAATTACAATCGAGGCTTACCCTTCACCGTTGAAGGAGTAGGTGCTCATGGGGGCCCCCACCGCCCCACCAGGCCCGCCGAAGGATTCACAGGGTAGCTGCTGCAGCACCTGGAGCTCCTGACACGGAACCGGGAACTGTAGGGGAGTGTCCTTCCAGAGGTCTCCCCAACCACGTCCGTCGAAGTACCATGGGACGCCGGCGAGACCGACGAACTGGGTCTCCATCCGCTTCTCCCACTTCAGCATTTCCCACAAATCCCCGCAGGAACCGTTGGGAAGATTCGGCACGCAACTCGTGTTGAGGCCTGCCGCGTCCGTGGCGTTCAACCCTGCCGCCACTCGGGTCTCGTTGACGATGAGGGCAGCGCCGCCCTTGTCACCCGATCTGTACAGGGCCTCGGCCTCGAGCAGCCGCATCTCGGTGTAGTCGATCTCCTTCTGGTTCATATCGAGCTCGTAGCCGTCCACGCCCCAGTACTCCCGACCCTTCCAGGTCTTGTACCAGGACCAACGCCACACGCCCCGCTCGGGCTTCTTCCAGGTATTCCCGGCGTGGTTCGCCTTGGTGATCTCGAACTTCGTGCCCTTGGCGGCCCTCTGCTCGTCCACAGTCGTTCCCTGGGGGAAGCGGAGGTCCGGGGTCACGATCAATACCGGCTCGCCGTCGGTGAACTGGTAACTCTTCTCGGTGAGGCCGAGCGCATTCCAGCGCTGGAAATCCCCGCTCTGGTCCGCCATGCCGTACATGAAGTACGCCATCTGGCTCCACCCGTAGTACGTACCGTACCCCAGGACGTCCAGCGACCAGCCGTTGTAGTCGTCGTAGAACGGGACCAGGTCCTCGGTGATCCCCGCGTCCACGT
>JBGMRK010000135.1:0-6127 GCA_048061375.1 Longimicrobiales bacterium
GGGACATGAAGGCGGTCGTGGACCGGCTGATCAGCGAAACGGCGGAGGGTGTGGGAGGTGAGGTAGGCGCCATTGGTGGGTGATCGCCGGTCCTTCTTCGGGGTCGCGCGCGGACGGGGGCGGTAGGAGAGTTACGGACTGCTGCGCTCTCGGTCCTTCAACGATCGGAGTGCGGCCATCGCTGCCCGAGCAAACCCGACCGATCCCCCGCGTCGGCTTCACCCCGGCGGCTTCCGGTCGACATCGCCCCCGGGACTACGGCACGAAACGGTACTCGATCCGAATGATATCGTCGTACCACCAGGCGTTGGTCAGCGCCTTCCCGTAGCCTGCGAAGATCGAATCGCTCTCCCGGATCCCGAAGCGGAAGCCCACCTTGAGGTTTGCGATGTTCGTCCCGCTCGCATCGGCAATCACCACGGAGTCCAGTGTGCCGTCCATGCTCTGGGTGCCGATTCCGCCCAGCACGCGCCACGCCACGAGTTCGACCACGGGGGTCAACCTCACCGAGGCGTCGGGGGTCAGGTCGTACCCGAGGCCGATGCCGTAGCGTAGGACGCTGCCGTAGTAGTTATCCTGCGTCGTGACTCCGGTTCCCGCCCCGGAGGATCCGCCGGTCGGTATCCAGAGTCGGAGTTCCGCCTCGAACTTGAACGGCTCTGCGGCCCCGTCGTGGTAGAGAATCGCCGGCTCGATGCTGGTGTGGTCGGTCCCCAACCCTTGCCCCGCGTCTCCGGTCGGAAAATACGCCTTGAGTTGGAACGTGAGGTACCGGTCTTCTGTGGCCACCAGCGCGAACTTGAAGCCGGCCCGGATGTCGGAGAGGCCGGATCCATCCATGAGGACCTCACCCTTCACGCTTCGGAACGGAACCTCCGCGAAGACCGAGAAGCGGTCGCTCAGCGCGACCTCGGCATCCAACACGACGTCCTGGAAGTCCAACGACGGCTCGATCAGGGTGTTCCCGCTGCCGGCCGGGCCCGGCGCGTCCGGGTCGGCGCCCAGCACTCGGAAGCATCCACACTTCCCGTAGATGAACTCTGCACGGTCGGGCATTACCGCCTCATGCGCGTCGTCGTATCGGAGCGTGAACATGTCACCCACGATGGCGTTGTCCACGTACCCGACATTGCTCGACGAGCCGGACCGTGGCCGCCTACGGCGGGCCCGTGCCTGTTGACTGAATCCCGCGTTGATCGCGGCGCTCAACCGGAGTTGGACTCGCTCGATCGCCTGAGCTGCGGATGTCGTCGAGGCATCGGACTGTTGGCCCACGGTTACCGTGGGCCCCGCCGCCAGACCCAATAATGCAAGGATGACTACAGAGGATCGCACACCGAGAAGCAAGCGCATTCAGAATCTCCTAGGAGCCGAGATATCGTCTTGGTGGGAATTCTGTCAGGGAACACTCACACAGTACTCGTTGCCTGCGCACTACGAAACCGTTTTAGAAGTCGCAGGCTTCGAGGATTAGAGCCACAGCCCTCGCGGCCTCACCACCGGTCGGGGCGGACGGACCCTCCGCCAGATCCGAATAGGCGAAGCAGATATCCATCATTCGCGTGTCCGTTTCGATCGACCGGAGAGCCACCTCGTGGTGGCCCGCCGCCTCGACCAGCATGCGCCCGCCCCCTCGAGCGTCCCCCGAGTCGATACGCATCATGGCGAGATCGAACAGGGTGAACCCGAAGCGGTACTGGAAGATGGGGTCTCGAGTCAGTTGACCGGAACTCGCCTCGAGACGCTCCCAGATGTCCCGCGAACTCGTATACGCGGCCTCCGCCTGGTCAGGCAGCCCGAGGTCCAGGAGGATGAGGCCGAATGTCGCGTACCCGTTCGCCCGCTCGATGTCCAAAGACGCCAGGGGAGCGGCCAACTCCTCGAATAGCGTCAGTGCCTGACGGCTCCGGTCGGCCGCCAGACCGAGATCCCCTCCATCCAACAGGAGCAGCGCAAGGTTGTTCGCGTAGATCGCCAACTCCTGCTTGTACGCCCGGCTCTCGGAGGAACCGCTCAGATCCTCCAACACGCCTATCGCGCGTTCGTAAAACCGCCAGGCCTCGTTGTCACGGCCGGTGCCACGCAGCACGTTGGCCAGGTTGTTGAAGCTGCGGGCGAGTTCCTGTCGGTAGGCCTCTGCGGATTCCCTCTCACCACTGCCAGCCACGATCAGACCCTCGAGTGCATCGATGGCGGCTCGATAATCCTGCTCGGCCTCGGCGACGGTCGTGGAGTCGGAGGCAAGGAGGATTCCACGATTGTAAAGTGTGCGGGCGCGGTATTGCTTGTAATCGGCCTCGTCGGGCACCTTGGAGATCAGGTCGTCCTGAAGAGCCAGGGCAGTGTCGTACGCCGCCTTCGCTCGTACCCGTTCACGCGAGGCCAACTGGAGGCCCAGTAGGTTGTAGCTCTCCGCGAGGCGATGCTGGTACTGGGGTCGGTCCGGAAAGTCCTCGGTCAACGCGGCGAGCTGGGCGATGGCACTCACCAAGGCCGCTTCAGCGGCCGAGGCCTCCCCCATGCGCCCCTGAACGTCCGCGATTTTTTGCGAGGCCATGGCCGTGGCCAGCCGATACTCGGGCTCCGTCGTTTGCTCCTCGAACTGCTCATAGAAGGTTCGAGCCTTCTCGAACAGCTCTTCCCTGATCTCCTCCAAGGCCGGGGCGTTCGCAAAGGCGAGCGTGTCGCCGGCCGCGACCAACATCTCGTCGACCGCCTTGATCGCCAGATTCAGATTCTGTAGCGCGCGAGCGCGGGCAGCCTCCGCCTGTCTCCACTGGTATGTCGCTGTCCCCAGACCCACCCCGAGTCCCGTCAGTGCCAGAGCGGCCACCGTGACCCAGCCGCGATAGCGGCGCACGAACTTCCCAACCCGGTATCTCACCGTGGGGGCTCGGGCCAGTACGGGCTCGAAGCGCAAGTACCGCTCAATTTCTTTGATGAGGGCGTTGACCGTCTCGTAGCGGCGGGTCCGGTCCTTCTCCATCGCCCTCATGATGATCCAGTCGAGATCACCCTGGAGTGCGCGCTTGAGTGTCACCGGATTGGTCTGGCGAAGCTCGGCAACGGTCGGGAGCTTTTCTCCCAGGCCCATCATGCGGGCGCTCGGGACCGGGGGATCCGTTTCCCGCATGCGCTTCTGGAACGCCGCATAGTCGGCGGCCGAGTTCGACTGATCGAAGGGCAGCGTGCCGGAGATCAGCTCGTAGAGAATGACCCCGAGCGTGTAGATATCGGCCCGTGTGTCCACGTCCAGCCCCGACATCTCCGCCTGCTCGGGGCTCATGTACGCGGGCGTGCCGATCGGCAGGCCCAGCGCCGTCACGAAGGTATTGTCCGTGAGGCTCTGCCCCATGGCCTTTGCGATTCCGAAGTCGATGATCTTCGGAATCGGTTTCTCCTCCTGGACCGTGATCAGGATATTCGAGGGTTTCAGATCACGGTGTACGATGCCCTTCTGGTGAGCATGCAGGATCCCCGTGCACACTCGGATGAACAGCCGGAGTCGCTCCTCGGTGGAGAGCTTGTGTGTGTCGCAATATTCGGTGAGTGGGATCCCGGTTACCAACTCCATCACGAAGTAGGGTCTTCCCTCTTCACTGGCGCCGGCGTCGTAGACCCGGGCGATGTGGGGGTGGTCCATCACGGCCAGGGCCTGCCGCTCCGATGCGAACCGAGCCACGATCTCCTTGGTATCCATCCCGAGCTTGATGATCTTCAGCGCGACCCGCCGCCGGACAGGCTCGGTTTGTTCAGCGAGGTAGACCTCTCCCATCCCGCCCTCGCCGAGCAGTTGCAGGATCTTGTATGGACCGATACGGTCTGGAGTCAGCGTCGAGGATTGGACGATTGTGGCGGTCTCTGCTGAGGCGCCCGCGGCCCTGGCAGCCGTATCCGAGCCACACGCCGGGCAGAAGGTTGCCTTCGGGTCCACCGAAGCGCCACAGGAGGAGCAAACACGTTCAGCCATGCATCGCCATGCGGCTAAGATATGCCGAGCCTTGCACTTGAGCGAGCCACGGAAACTCGTCTGAATACCACACGCCGAACGGGTCCACGAACCAGAGAGTCCCTATTGCAGGACGAACGGACCATCCTCTTCGCGGATGTGAGCGGAAGTACTCACATCATAGAAACCGTTGGAGACGTCGAGGGACGCGCGTTCGTGGCCAGGATACTGCACGCGCTCGCCCAAATCACCGATCTCTACCGCGGTGAGGTCATCAAGACCATCGGGGACGAGGTTATGTCGTCGTTCCGAGCACCCCTGGATGCCATCGTGGCGGCCGTAGAGATGCAGCGCGTGGTCCAGGCGCTCGAACCCATGGGCGACGTGAAACCGAAGATCAAGGTCGGACTCCACGGAGGCCCCGTGATCCTCGAGGGCGGTGACGTCTATGGAGATGTCGTCAACGTTGCGGCCCGGGTGGTGAGCATGGCGAAGGGGAATCAGATTCTCACGACCGGCGTGACCCTAGGAGCGGCGGGAGACACCGCGGTGCCCAACCGGAGCCTGGGCGAGCACACCATCCGCGGGAAGAACGAACCTCTTCAACTCCGTGAAGTGCTGTGGGAGGACAACCCCCAGGTGCTCACCGCGCTCGCACCTCCGCGACGGGTGGTCGCCGAGACCCGGCTCGAAGTGCGGCTGGGAGATGCAGTGCTCTCGATGGCGGGTAGGACTGGCGTTGTGGAATCGCTGGGCCGTGGCGAGAGCAACGGTCTCGTCGTGGCCGATGAATCCGCCTCGCGCGCTCACGCCGATATTTCAGCCCGGGCTGGACGCTTCTATCTGGCCGACCACAGCACGAACGGAACCTACGTGAGACCGGTGGGGGGAGACGCCATGTTCGTCCATCGCGACGAAGTGCTGCTCGGCGGCGCGGGAGCGATCCGGCTGGGCCGTGCGTTCTCGGACCCTGAAGGACCCACGCTCGAATATCGAGTCACCTGAAGGCCCCCAAGAAACCAGCGCCGCTCCATTCCCGAGGGGGGGGCCGCCCGGCGCGGTGTCTCACGCCAGCATCTCCTCCAAAACCGGCCTGGTCTTCGGGGGAAGTATCT
The DNA here is from genome assembly GCA_048061375.1 of Longimicrobiales bacterium. Classification (GTDB taxonomy): domain Bacteria; phylum Gemmatimonadota; class Gemmatimonadetes; order Longimicrobiales; family Gaopeijiaceae; genus JACZXQ01. The sequence goes on from JBGMRK010000135.1 coordinate 5,065, forward strand.
CCTCGTCGAAGTAGCGCGTCACGATGGCCAGCGCCTCGTCCAGCTCAGTGATATTGAGCCACCGCAGCAAGTAACGCACGTCGTCCAGGTCGTGAACGTCGGCATGGAGCCGCATCGCGGCACACTTCATCGCGAGCAAGTACTCGGGGTGGGGCACGAAGACGCGGAGGTGGGGCAAGTCGAGGAAAGGGTCGGAGGCACCCCCCGCGCCGAGAACCCCCTCCACGGCAGCGTTGAGCCACTTGTCCCCGACCCCTGCGGCAGCGCCGACATGCGCAGCGGATTCACGGAGGGTTTGCGTAGGCTCGAATAAGGTGTCCACGCCGACCGTCGATTCGCCAGCGTTCAGCGCCAGGTACATGACGGCGCCTCCCACCAGGTAGAGCTCGCCGATTGTACCCACCTCCGCCAATTCCTCATTCAAACGATCGAAGAGTTCATGGATGTGCTCTCGCGTGAGCCGCGCGGAGCCCGTCACCCACGCTCCTCGAGGGACGGGTCGACAAAGAGTTGCCGGCGCTTGAATGGGACGGGTGATGCCCGAACCAGGTGTGGCCGGAGCCTCGTGATCGGGGCCGCGAACCAGGGCTCCGACAGCGGCTCCACCGCGTTCGTCCACGCCGGTGGCGGCAGACTGTTGCGATGGGCGGCCAGCTCGACGAGCGCGCAGAGGTAGTTGGCCACAAACGGAGTCAGGTCGGCCAGGTCTGCCGATTCGACCGCGGCGACGAATTCGGCCGCGGTGAGATCAGAGAGGAAGTCGTTCAGGTCGGCAAGCCCGAAGCGGCAGGCCTCATTGTGCCGGAGCGAGTCCAGGATATCATGAAAGCGAATGCTCTGCGGGGGGAGGACCTTGGCGAGCACATAGCGGGACACGTCGAGTCCGGATCGCTTGGCCAACGCCTTTAGGCGGGTCTTCTCCGCCGGGGAGACACGGATCTGGAGTTGGCTGGTTTTGGTGGACATGAGGACAAATATGGGGAGGCGGGGAGGGGTGTCAATACGTATGTCAATACATTCGATTGGGATCACCGAGGGGTATTGCGACTCGATGTAGTAGAAG
>JBGMRK010000136.1:0-6123 GCA_048061375.1 Longimicrobiales bacterium
CGCACTCGGCCTGACGCGGTTCATCGAGTCGTTACTGTACAACGTGGACGCGCAGGACCCGGTGATTTTCGGCTCGGTAGCCGGGGCGTTTGCCGTGGTGGCTTGGCTCGCAACCTACATCCCGGCGCGCAGGGCCGCAGGCGTAGACCCGACTCAGGCGTTGAGATCCGTAAGCTAGGCGCGCATCGGCCTCGCGAGGCGCCAGCCGCTGAACACCATCCCCAACACGACGAGCTGCAAGAGGGTCAGCAGCGCCGTGTCGAACCATGGGTTTCCCGTGAACCCGAACGTGTGATAGGCGAGGAAGGGGCCGAACGCCCTCCATATAGCCGGTCTACGTTGCACGACCTCACCGGTGATCTGGGAGACGTGGACGTCACTCCGGTCGGGGTCCGAGAAGCGGAACCGCCACGTCGGCACGCGGGCGTTGAAGTCCATCCAATACTCGACGGACTCGGCCGGGGGACCGACGGCCCCACCCAACACGACCATCTCCCCCGCTGTTTGGGCCAACTCCGGAGTCAGCCTGGACAAGACGTCGCCCGTAGCGGCGTCCATCAGCACGCCGTTCTCGTTGCGGCTCGCGTAGGCGATCCAGAAGCGGCGGTCACCCACCGCCCGCCATTCGTAGCGTTGAATCGGCCGGTCCCCGCCCAGGACGGAAGAAGGCAGGTTGGCGGCGATCGTCGAGGCCTCGGCGAGATCCTCGACCACGGCGATTCCCCCGGTCCAGTCGGTGTGGAACGACCCTTGTCCTCGGAATCGAGGCTCGATGAGCCCCAGGTTGAACCAGAGATAGGCACCCACGAGCATCTGGGTGGACAGGATGATCCCAGCCAGCGGAGCCAGGAGCGCGTGGAGCCGTCGCGCTGGACGGACCTGGGAAGTCCACCTTTGGCGTGACTCACGCCTCATAATCCAAAGCGTGTATCCCAGCGTGACCAACGTGAGGGTCAAGCCAACGAGCGTGTAGAGGATCGTCGTGAAGATTCGAGTGGCAGGACCCCATTGCCACACGTGCACACCCTTGTAGGCTTTGTCGAAGGCCGCGGCCAGAGGATCGGTACGTCGTAACGTGCGCCCGGCGGATCGCGACAGAACGAGCTCGCTAGGCTGACTTCCCTCCATCTCGAGTGACACCGAGGGCACGCGATCCACGGTGTAGTATCTGTTGAACTCGGAAACCGCGCCGACCTGAGCGACCTGGGATCCTTGGAGTTGACGGCTCCCGATGCGTCGCAGCATTTCGTCGGTCAACGGATCGAGCCGTTCGCCTGTCCGAGCGTCGTACGTACGCTCCAGGGCGAAAGGGCCGGGCTTCACGACGTAGACCGGCTTCCCTGCCAACGGCTCCAAACGGAGCCAGTAGATTCGATCGATCCGGTCCGACTTCAATCGGGTGAGGATCTCGGAGGGAGCGAGCAGATCCTCGTCTTCGAGGCTTACGTCGTCGGGGTGAAACGACTCGAGGTCGTAAGCCCCCTGAAGCCCGTTCGGAAGCGCGAGCCCTACACCGTGCAACACGAACGAAGATGCCACCCAGCCGATCAGCGGAACGATGGCGATCAGCCCCAGTAGCCGATGGCTCCGGGAAAGTCGAAGGAGCCCTCCTTTGCTCAGTGCTCTCATTTAGTACGCAAATCCCAGTCCGAGGTAGAAGATGGTCCGCTCCGTGCCACGGGCCACGGTGAATGTCAGCGTCTGATTCCGGTCCACGAGGCTTGCCCAGAACCCACCGCCGTATCCCCAGTGCCAACCACCGGGAGAATCCCCATCGACATAGACCCGCCCTGCGTCGACGAGTGCGAAGAGACCCAAGTCTCCCGGTACCATCAGCGTGAACCCGGAGAGGCGGGTGCGTAGCTCGGCGCTTCCGTAGACCGACCTATCACCCACGAATCGTTCGCTCGCCCAACCCCGGAGGTTGCGTCGACCGCCGACGATGGCGGCCTCTTGGAAGGGTAGCTTTCCCGAACTCGTCACGCCGCCTAGGCGGACAGCCAGCGTAGGGTCGAGCGGGGCGGTGTTCCACGTCAGGTACGTCCGGGCTTCCGCCGACAGCGTCGCGTAGGCTTGGTCCAGGCTCCAGAGTTCGGGTGCGGCGCGGCCTTCCAGTGCGAGGTAGAGACCGCGGGTGGCCGCGCGGGGGTGATCGCGCGAGTCCCATTCCACACGGCCGCTCACACCAACCTGACCGAACCGTCCGGCGCCGTAAAGCGTGTCGGCCACGCTCGTGAAAAAGGCGGACTCATCATCGTCGGTCCTCGACGCCCTGATCCAGGGGCCCGCCCGAACCTCCAGGCTCTCTCCGAACTCATAATCCAACGTGGGATGCACGTAGAACTGGTTGAACGGCACTCGAAACTGGCCCGAGCGAGGCGATCCTTGCGAATCGTTTCCAAACCCATGGAAATTGAGCAACTCGATACCGGAGAAGTTCGCTTCGAGACCGACGTAGAGGGCTGAGTTTTCACGTCTGAAGTCTCCAATGAACTCGGCCGCACCCCAGCCTTCCCCGGTGGCCGCCCCTACGCGGAGGGTCCAATCCGAGGCGTACGGGTGCTTCCTGAACCCGTAGTGCGTGCTCCGTACTCCGGCTCCGATCAAGAGTCCGAAACCGGGGCCGGCCGCCACCCATGGCAGGCGACGCCGCCAGGCGCCCCACTCGCGGGGTGGGTACCGGTCGAGGTCCGAGCCGACCCATGTCGGGAACCGCTCCGTGTTCAGGGACGATTTCCCGCCCACGAATTCCGTCTTCGCTCCGGCGTCGTAGAACCGGACGCCGCCGCGGGTACTCGAGTCGACCAGACGATCCGTACCGCTTCCACCGATCACGCGGAGAAGGATCGGAGCGTCACCATTTCCCGAGACCTCGACCACGTCCTTTCCACGCCACATGTCCAACCGGACCTCGTCCGTATCGTGAGCGTCGAAGCGCCGGTAAAAGTAGACACGTCCGCCGGAACTGAGCGTCACATCGACAAAGCGGCCGTCCACCCGGACGATCTCCGCCCGTTCGCGAGCGTTGGTCGCGTGAATCTCCACCTGCTCCGCGAGGAGCCGGTAGTAGCGGCGCGTCTCGCTCAGCAAGAGGTCCCTGCGGCTGATCAACGCCCGTTCCAGGCCGGCCCCCCCGATGTCGTACATCGCGGGGGGAAGTCTGCCCACAGCGGATGCGATCACTTCATCGGTCAGCCGGGCCTGGATGGAAACCGCGACGGAGTCCCAAACCGCCGCGTCCAACCCTGCCAGAAAGCGCCGGTCGACTTCGCGGGCGTGCCAGTTCAAGTTGAGTGAGTTGGGGTATTCGGGCCCAAAGCTCACGATTTGCGGATAGAATTCCGTGGCCAAGGCGATAAGGAGTCCGTCGGCGTTCACGAACGCCTCGTCGTGATCTCGCGAGATAGGCTCCCACATCCGGGGCTTCCCGTCGTCGGCCATGAGAGCCCAGCGCCAGTTGTCCCGATGCCGGTCCCGGTCGCCGATCAGGATGTCTATCATGCGGGCCGTCAGAAATGATCGGGCGTTCACCAGATCATTCGGGCCACGGTCCAGGCGCTCGAAGAGCCGGGTCGGTCCGATCACCATCGAAGCGTCCCCGAATCCTCCCTCGCCGCCCTCATCCGCCTCGTTGGGTCTCTCTTCGATGATGCCCAGCAGTCCCCTGAACGCCTCACGGAACTCGCCCAGCGCAGGGTCGTCGGGCATGACGGCCAAGAGGGGGGTCGGGTGCATGACACGCACCGCCTCCAAGAGCGGCGCCACGACGAGGGCTCCGACCGGGTGAGACGCGCTCGCTCCGTCCTGCAGGAGGTCCGCGACCAGAGTCCCCTGGAGAGCCGGCCTGAGTCGGTTGGTGGGGGTCTTGTAAACCCCGCGGAACTGATACCTACGTCCGTCCGCCCCTCGCATCCGAAGCGAAGTGGTCTGGCTGCCCGCGTGTGCGCTTACCGGCTCCAGCCCACCGGCGAAGGTCTTCAGGTCCAGGTAGGGGACCTCGATTTCGGTGGCCCAGAGGTCCCGATAGTGGTCACCAAGGAAAAAGCGCCGGAAGCCTCCGGCAGCATAGTTCGCGCCTGGAACGACCCGAACGGTGGACCGCGGAGCAGGAGGGTCCTGCGCTTTGAGCCCCCACGGGACCAGCAGTGCGCCGGCGACCAAGGTCACGGCGGCGCAGCGTCGAAAAAAAGGGCTCATCGGTCTCTCGAGATCACTTTTTCCATGGGCGCAAGGTAACAGCCGCCGTCGTCCGCACACCCCCACCGTCCAGCGGGGGCGGCGTAAAACGCGCGCGCAGGTCAGCGTCGCGGGAATGTGGCGCGCATGAGCCTACAAGACCCTTGCGGCACAACAATCGGCCTCTGACCTTCCGTTGGGTGTGCACTCACCTGGAACGTGTGGGTCTGGCCATGGCGAAGCAGAATGACTTGGGCGGCCCGGACGAATCCGGCCCCGGCGCCGGATTCATGACGCCCGCAGAGGTTCTCCGTGCCACCTAGCCGGACACCGATGGTGCCTGACGGAGCCCTGGTGGTAGCCAAAAGGATTCTGAACGGGCTCTTCGGGCCGTTGTGGCCCGAGCCACGGGAGGTGTTCGAGAGGCGCTGGCAGCGGATATTCCTGCGCGGGCCGATCGGCGTCGTCGTGGGCATATGGTTCGGAGCCCTCGCAACCATGCAGTGGGGGCTTCCACCCGCCCTCTTCCCCCTGCTTTCCGGCGTGGCCGGGGTGCTCTTGATGTCCATCGCAGGCCACATCGAGTCCTTCATCCAGACACGCACCGTCTCGCCCTCGGGAAATGTCCAGATTGGGGTGGCGGTCGCCGCCGACCTGGCCATCGATGCCCTCCTGGGCGCAGTGATGTCGGTCGTGCTCGAGGCGGAGGCCGCGGCCCTGCTGGCTACGGGCGCCGCCTCGCTTGCCCTGATCCACTACGTGGCCTCGCAGCTCCTCTGGGGTGACTGGGTGGAGCGGGTGGTCTCCACGCTCACCGGCCAGGCCGGAGGCCAGCGCGAGTCCGACTTCTCCTACGCCGCAAGCCTTGCCGCGCAGGGTTACTTGGAGGAGGCGCTAGCCTCGTATGAGAAGGCGAGTCTGAAGCCCGGCGGGAGTTCGGCCCCGCTCCTGCTGGGAGCTCAACTTCTGCGCAAGGAGCGTCGCTATGAGGAATCGGTCCTTTGGTACCGCAAGGCGTTCGACGCGCCCAGAGTCGACGCCAGAAGAGCCACCGTCTTCGTGAGACATATCGTCGAGATCTGCCGGGACCACTTGGAGGATCCGTCCCGAGCACGCCCAGATGTCGAGGCCCTGCTTGAGCGCTATCCCGAAGCCAGGAAACTCGAGTGGGTCCACACCCAATTACAACTCAAGGGGCCAACTCACACGTAGGTCACCATGTCCGGCGACTGGAACCTGGGTAGCGCGTTGAAAGACCCGAGAACCACTCGCCCGAACGGATAGAGCAACTCGGTCATCGACGCGTTCCGCATCACCCAGGTCAGTTCCATGGCCCGCACGTCGTCGAGCCCCAGTACCCACGCGGCGCCGGCGCAGGCCGGGCCGCCCGAAGTGAACACGCCGACTGTCTCCCCGTCGTCGCTCTCGCCGATGATCTGCTCGAGCGCGCCTTCGACCCGGCGCCGGAACGCCTGCCAGCTCTCCTCGCCGGACACTTCGGCCGAGAGTTCCTCTTTGGCCCAGCGCTCCGAGATGACCCGGTAGGCCCGGAAGAACGCCATCAACCGGCCTTCCCCCCCGGCCTCCAGGCCCTCGGCAAGGTCAGCCAGTTCCGGATCACCGTCGGCTTGCTCCAAGGCGCGTGTCATGACGAAGGCGCACTGGTGCTCGTCGAACGCATCGATCACCTGGGGTTCGGGCCAACGCAGGCCACGCTCCTCGTAGAGGGCCTCCACGGTCTCGGCAGTCTGCCTGTGGCGCTTGGCCGGACCCATCACGATCCGGTCGAACACGGTACCAGACTCGGCGAGCTCTTCGGCCAGGGCTGCGGACTGCCGATAGCCGAGCGGCGACAGCTGATCATAGCCGTCCGTGATCGACCCGCCGTCGGCGAACGAGGCCTGGGCGTGACGCAACAGGATGATTCTGCTCATGGCTGAATCAACG
>JBGMRK010000137.1:0-6043 GCA_048061375.1 Longimicrobiales bacterium
CCGCCTCTCGCTGTCGGCTGAGAACGCCATCCTCCGTCATCAGCTCGCCGTGCTTCAGCGAGGGCGGACCAGAACGGTGCTCCGGCCTCCACCACTTGGCGCACCTTTCTGGCCGGGCAAGACGGGAAGATCGTACCGCTGTGCCCTGGATCTGTGGCTAGGCGAAGTGCTGTGCATCAAGGGGATCCCGATCCCTTACGGCGCTCCCGATGCGCAGGCCCACATCGAGCGCTTCATGGGAAGCCTGAAGAGGGAGTGTCTGAGACCGGCCCCATCGGGTCCGGTCGTTCCGGGTCGTGCCCCGAATGCCGGGATCGGATCCCGACAGGGCATGACGTATCCCTCATCGTCGTCCCGTGTGTTCGTGCGGATCCTGCGCTGCGGCTTTACCCCGGACCACCTAAGTTGACAGCACCCCTGAGATAATGGAGGACCCAATGGATTGTGACGTGATTGTGGTGGGCGCCGGGCCGGCGGGCACCACGGCCGCTTACGACCTCGCCCGGAAGGGGATCGCGGTGACGCTGCTCGAACAGAAGGAGCTGCCTCGGTACAAACCGTGTGGCGGGTGCCTGTCGCTCAAGATCGACGAGATCTTGGAGCCCGATTTCCACGATCTCGTGGAGCAGACCATCTACGGCGCTACGTTCACGTTCGAGGGGCTCGACGAGGTACGCGTGCGATCCGAGCGCCCCGTGGCCTACATGGTTATGCGGGATCGGTTCGATCACTTTCTTGCCAGGAAGGCTCAGGGTGCGGGCGCCGAGGTGCTCACAGGTCAGCGGGTCGTGGACGTGACCGAGACCGGGGAGGGTGTGCGTGTGACCACCCGAGAGCGTGAGTACACGGCCCGTTATCTCGTCGGGGCCGATGGTGCCAATGGTATCGTGGGCCGGGTACTCGGGCTCACTCCGCGCCGGCGGGTGGCGGTTTGCGTGGAAGCCGAGGTGACGACGGGGCCTCGAGCTCCGGAGATCCCCAGCGACGAGGTGCGGATCGAGTTCGGGGCCGTCCCCTTCGGCTACGGCTGGGTGTTCCCCAAGGGCGATCACCTGTCCATTGGTGTGGGAGGGCTGCGTGACAAGATCGGGAATCCGCGGGCGGTCTACGACGAATTCCTGGTAGACCAGGACCTGGTGGACGCCTTGGTCTCCGAATCACGCAAGGGTTACATCATCCCCGTCTTCGCGGACGGCCGGGATCCGATCGGAGGGCAACGGACCCTGCTGCTCGGTGATGCGGCGGCGCTCGTGGATCCGTTCCTTGGTGAAGGCATCTATTACGCGATCCGAAGTGGGCAGCTCGCGGCCCAGGTGCTCGGTGACGCCTTGGGAAATGGTGGCGTGTCCGCGCCGGCCGAGTACCAGCGCCTCGTGGCGGCTGAGATGTATCCCGAGTTCCGGGCCGCCCGCAACATCGCCATTCTTCTCTTCTTGTTTCCCCGTGCGGGCTACGCGATGCTCAAGCGCCCCCGGACGGGTTTTCTCGATCTCTATTTCGAGGTGTTGCGGGGGGAAGCCGGGTACAGTGACCTGTGGCGCACGCTACGGAGGGGAGCGGCAGGAAATCTCGCGCGTACGTTGTGGCCCGCCAAGCGAGGCCGCCGAACCGTGGCGGATCATTACGACCGGCTCGCGCGACACTACGACGCCGCGCTCCCCCTCTGGCGCTCGCTGGTGGCCGGACCGGCGTGGGAGGCCGTGGGGGACCTCCTTGCCGAGCACGTCCAGCCAGGAGCGACGGTACTGGACGCTGGGGCGGGGACCGGTGCGGCGGTGCGCCTGCTTCTAGAGCGGGCGAACCCGGGTGAGGTGACGGCGGTCGACGTCTCGAAGGGGATGCTCCGAACCGGAAGGAAGAGTATCGCCGATCGGCGGGTGCAGTGGGAGCAGCAGGACATCGCAGCCCTCCCGTACGCGGACCGCACGTTCGACGTCGTCGTCAGTACTTGGGTGCTGGAGACCGTCGACGACCCGCGGGCGACCGTCAGAGAATTCTTGCGCGTCATCAAGGACGACGGGATCGTGATCTACGTGTTCTCCAGCCGTTCGGAGTCGAACGTGGCTAGGCGTTTGTACGGGCGGCTGCTCGAAGAATGGTCCGCGGGCACCTTGCACGGCCGCTTCGTCGCGCCGGCGGAGCGACCCTATCACGACTGCCCGCACTCCCGGTTGGCAACCTTCGCGGGCGGGCTCGCCACGTTGGTAGTGCTGAGAAAATGCTGCCGGGTGGACGACCCCGCCGCGCCCTGTCTGCCGACGGACAATGGTACGGTTGGCCAAGGGATCGGGTGCGAATGACGGATAGCTCGCCTCCGGTAGTGGGACGCCCGTCCCCAAGTCACGTCATTCCGGACCTCGCTCCCGGGCTATCCGCCAACCGTATCGTTGCAGGAGTTGCTATGCGCGCCCAATTCGCTCTGATGGTAGCCCTCGCTCCAATCGCCTTGCTCGGATGCGGGAGTGACGAGCCCACCGATGCGAACGTCATCCCGATCGAAGGCAGGTGGTCCTTCGCGGCCGAAATGTCGGGTGGTGGGCAATCTTGCAGCCAGACCGCCACGTCCCTGGTCATTCAACGCGACGGCTCGACGTTTTCGGGGACGATCACCGGAGGCGTCTGGTCGTGCACTGATGGAGTCAACACCAACGACATCGATCTCAACGACTCCACCCTCAACGTCCAGAACGGCGGGATCGACGGACAGGCGATCTCGTTCGATATCCTAGGCACGGAAGGAGGGAGCGCCTCGCTGACAGGGACGGCCGGGGTCAGCATGATGTCGGGGACGGGATCGTGGAGGAGCGGCTCGGGGACCCTGAATGGGACTTGGACCGCGACGAGGCAGTAGACCCCTGGGGTTCGCGGATGACCGCACAGGGAGTTGAGTGCGAAGCGGATCCTCAGCGATCCTCCCCTCGATTCATCGAATACGTATCTTTTGACTCACAATATACGTAGCGCTGAATTCACCCGTCCCACACACTGAACTCTCCACCCCACCGGCACGCCTCACCACTTGACTCGACTCCCACCGCCGGATCTCTTGTAAGCCGCTCCAGATCGCCCTCCTCGACCCTCGAGGCTATGGCCCAAGACCAGCCAACCCCACCCCTACCCGGGCGCGACGAAGTCGTATCGGGCCGCCCCGGGGGCCTGGGCACCTTCGGTGGCGTTTTCACGCCCTCGCTGCTCACGATTCTGGGGGTCATCATGTACCTCAGGTTCGGTTGGGTCGTCGGGAACGTCGGCCTGGCAGGGACCCTGGTGATCGTCATCCTCGCCACCTCGATCACAGGCCTGACCGGTCTATCGATCGCGGCCATCGCCACCGACCAGCGAGTGCGCACGGGCGGCGCGTACTACATGATCAGCCGTTCGCTCGGCATCGAGGTGGGCGGCGCAATCGGGATTCCCCTCTTTCTAGCGCAGGGCCTGTCCGTCGCACTCTACACCGTGGGATTCGCGGAGAGCTTGGCCGCAACCTTCCCGGTGCTGAACGAGCGGATGGTGGGGCTCACCGTGACCGTCCTGGTGGCTATCGTGGCTCTGACGTCGGCCCGCTTCGCGATCCGCGCCCAGTACGTGATCATGGCGGCCATCGGCCTCTCGTTGCTTTCCCTCATCGCAGGGAGTCCGCTCGAGGGGGCAGGCCCCGGCGTCGCCAGGACGGTCACCGACCCGGAGAACTTCTGGGTCGTGTTCGCGGTCTTCTTCCCCGCCGTGACCGGCATCATGGCAGGCGTCAATCTGTCCGGTGACCTGAAGGACCCTAGCCGTTCGATTCCGAGAGGGACGTTTGCGGCGGTCGGCCTGGGTTTCGTGGTCTACATGATCCTTCCGATCATCCTCGCCGCGCGCGTCGATCCACAGACGCTCGTGGACGACCCGCTCGTCATGACGCGCATTTCCTTGTGGGGTGATGCAATTCTGCTGGGCGTGTGGGGGGCGACGCTGTCCAGCGCCGTGGGCAGCGTAATGGGGGCGCCGAGGGTGCTCCAGGCCCTCGCCCGTGACGGGGTGCTGCCACGATGGCTCGGCTGGTTGGGAAAAGGGGCGAAGTCCGATGATACGCCGCGGGCAGGCACGCTGCTCACTCTGGGAATCGCACTTGTCGCAGTGTATTTCGGCAGCCTCAACCTGATCGCGCCGATCCTTACGATGTTCTTCCTCACCACCTACGGCGTCCTCAACGTGGCCGCCGGCCTCGAGCGCTTTCTGGGCAGTCCCTCCTTCAGGCCCACGTTTTCGGTCCACTGGAGTTTCTCCCTGCTGGGCGCGGTGGGCTGTGTCGCGGTGATGTTCCTGATCAACGCCCTCGCCACGATCGCAGCGATCGTCTTCGTGATCTCAATCCTGGTCTGGCTGGAACGGAGAGGGCTGGAAGCCACCTGGGGCGACGTGCGTCGCGGGGTCTGGATGGCCTTGATGAGGGCCGGCCTCCTGCGCATCCGTGATGAACCCGACCCTCGCAATTGGCGACCCCACATTCTGGTACTCTCGGGTGCGCCGACCCGACGGTGGCACCTGATCGACCTCGCCAACTCACTCTCGCACAGCCGTGGGTTGGTCACCGTCTCCACGGTTCTTGGGGAAGGGGACGTCACGCGCGACCGGATTCAGGTGATTGAATCGAACATCCGCGAGTACATGGCCAAGCGCGGCGTTCAAGCCCTCGTCCGAGTCATCAGCGCCCCCGATCCGTTCGTGGGTGCCGTTCGCCTGGTCGACGCGTACGGGTTGGGAGCATTCTACCCGAACACCGTGCTCCTCGGACATAGTGAGGAGGCGACTCACCGCGACGATTTCTGCCAGATGGTCACACGGTTTCATGAGTCGCAGCGCAACGTGATGATCGTACGCCGGCACGACCACGAGCCGTTCGGCGAACGCCGGCTGATCGACCTTTGGTGGGGTGGCCTGCGAGGCAACGGCAGCCTGATGATGATTCTGGGCTACCTGCTCTCCACGAGCCTTCGCTGGAAGGACTCTCGTGTACGCCTGAAGATGGTGGTGCCCAGCCAGCAGGCGGCGATCGAAGCGGAGCAGAACCTCAAGGTCATTATCGAGCAGACGCGCACCCTGGCGACGCCTCACGTGTTGGTATCCGACGGTCGGCCCTTCGACGAGATTCTCAGTGAGTCCTCCCAAGACGCGGACCTGATTTTCATGGGAATGGCCGCGCCGGGACCCGACTTCCGAAGCTACTACGAGTCTCTTCTGAGCCGTGCCGAAGGCCTCCCAACCACCGTGTTCGTGCTCGCGTCCGAGGAGCTGGCCTTCACCGAGGTTCTGCTGCGCGACGGACGCTGACCGCGTGAACCAGGTTGGCCCCGATGTTGCACTGGATGTTTCACCGAGTGACGAGACACTGGGGCACGCTGATATCGGAGGTGGGAACCATGAGGCGCGGGTTGCTTGTAGCACTCGGAGCGATCGCTTTGGGCGGGTGCGCCGCGGCGGGTGCTCGAGCGCATGTCGAGGTCCACCCACAGCTTCTCCGACTCCCCGATATGTACAGGGGATCGTTGGAGATCGAGGGAGATCGGGTTCCCAGCATGCTTCAGATTCACCAGGCGGGTGCAGCGCTCACGTCACGGCTTACGGCCTCCGACCTCGGCATGGCGGCGGACGGTGTCGGCACCCTGGATGGGAGCCAAGTGGAGCTCACGATGGCATACGGAGCCGCCTGCGCGGGAACCGCCAGGCTCGTCGGTAGAATCTCCGAGCCGACATTCCTGTACACCGGCCGGATCATCGCGTCCGACTGCACCGGCGACGTGGAAGGGAGCTTCAGTTTTACGCCCGAACGCTCGCGTTGAGCTTGTGTGCTCCTCCGGTTAGCTTTCGCGCGCAGACCGGCAGCTCCAGTCTGTGACTTTGCGCCCGTAGCTCAGGTGGATAGAGCATCGGCCTTCTAAGCCGAGGGTCGCAGGTTCGAGTCCTGCCGGGCGCGTAAACAGATTGCGGTGAGCACCCGACCGTTCATATGACCTTCGCCCCCACTGGGGGATCCCTGGAGCCGTGATAGGCTCTTCAAAAA
>JBGMRK010000138.1:0-3559 GCA_048061375.1 Longimicrobiales bacterium
TCCCATTGATCATCGTGGGCGAGCCGTTGTCGGTGAGCCGCGTGACCGAGCCGTCTGATAGGCGCTCCACATACAGGTCGTTCTGATTTACGTAACCCACACGGTCGCCCTGCGGTGAAAACTTGGCGAACATGAGGGTGGCTTCTTCAGCATTACCGCCGAGCTTCCGAAGGTCGCCATCCGCCAGATCGAGCACCCAGTAGTCGCCGCGTGTATTGTCACGCCACACGCGGCGCGTGTTGGTGAAAATCAGCAACTTCGATCCGTCGGCCGACCACGCGTAGTCCTCTACAACCAGCGGCGAAGCGGCGCCGGTCGGCCGAAGGCTCTCCGCAGCGACAAGCACCTCGCTCGCGCCCGTCTCGGGATCGAAGCGCACGATGTCGAAGGCACGCGTGCCCGAACGCGCGACCTCCAATGTCGTATAGCCCGAGCCATCCTCCAGCCAGCGGGCCGGTCCGAACCGCTCGGAGGCGAACTCGCGTGAGGCATAGAGGCGCTCGAGGGTGAGCAACGACGGATCCGGCGTCTGCGCGCTTACCGCGATAGAGCCGAGAAGGATCAAGGCGAGAGCGCGCCAGAGTGTCCCGAGCTTCTTCACCCGCATGTCAATGTTCTCCTTGGATTCGTTTCGGGGCGGCACGCGGCCGGATCCGCAGGGTCAGCAGCACCACATACACGGTGGCGGCCACCAGCGGCCACAGCGTGTCCGCCTTGACCTGCCAGTAGAAGTGCAACAGGCCCAGGACCCCTGCAACGTAGACGAGCTTGTGCAGTTTGTGCCACCGCCTCCCCAAGCGCCTCACCCAACCGCGCGTCGAGGTGAGCGCCAGCGGAATCAGCAGCAGCCACGCCGCAAACCCCACCACGGCGTAGGGGCGCTTGGTCAGGTCCTCCAGGATGAACTCCCAGTCGAGTGTCTGATCGAGCACCAGATATACGAGGAAGTGCAGCGTGAGGTAGAAGAACGCGAAGAGCCCCACTACGCGTCGGATGCGGGCGAGAATATTCCATCCGGTCAGCCGCCGAAGCGGTGTAATGGCCAACGTTATCAGCAGGATGATGAGGGTGAAATCGCCCATCCTGCGAAGGAGCGTATCGACCCCGTCCACCCCGAGCCTCCGCGTGAACGTGAGCCACGCTAGCCAACTCAATGGGCTAAGGGCCAGAATCCACGTCGCCAACTTGAGCAGAAGAACCTGACGGTTTCGGTTCACGGTACCGCCTGGGACAGTGATCGGTTAGCGGGAGTCAGAAGTTGACCCGCAAGTCCATCCCATCGTAAAGGTGCGCCACCTGGTCGCCGTAACCATTGAACATGCGCGTCGGGATCCAGTTCCGCCTCGGAATGAAGCCGAACGAGGAGTCGGTCAGCCGGTCCTCACGCGCCTGAGACCACCGCGGGTGATTCACCGCAGGGTTCACATTGGCGTAGAAGCCGTACTCCTTCGGGTTGGCGATCGCCCACGAATTGATCGGTTGGCGCTGAGTGAAGCGCATCTTGACGATGCCCTTGATACCCTTGAAGCCGTACTTCCAGGGAACGATCAAGCGGAGCGGGGCGCCGTTCTGGTTGGGCAGGTCCCGTCCGTACAGGCCAGTCGCGAGGATGGTGAGGGGGTGCAGGGCCTCGTCCAGGCGTAGGCCCTCCACATAGGGCCACCTGAGAACGGCTCGCCGCTGGCCCGGCATACGGCCCGGGTCGTGCAGCGTTGTGAGCTCGACGAACTTGGCGTTGCCGTTGGGCTCTGCCCGGTCGATCACGTCTCTTAGTGGGAAGCCCCGCCACGGAATCACCATGGACCAAGCCTCCACGCACCTCAGGCGATAGATCCGGTCCTCCATCTTGCTCGGCCGAATGAAGTCCTCGAGGTTGAAGGTGCCCGGGTTGGCACACTCCCCTTCGACCTCGACGCTCCATGGTCGAGGCTCGAAGTCCCGGGCCTGGCGCGCCGGATCCTTCTTCCCTGTACCGAACTCGTAGTAGTTGTTGTGCGTCGTGGCTTGCTCGTACGAGTTCAGCTCCTCGCCCAGTTCGGAGCGCCTCTGGCTCCAATCAATCTGTTGGGTCTGGCCTTCCTGTCCGGCGAGGTCGCGGCCCTGTCCCAGAAGCACGCCACCGACGGCCCCAGCCACGGTCAGCTTCGTCGCATCGGTGATGAACCGTCTCCGGTCGCGGTACACGCTCTCCGGAGTGATCTCCGATGATGGAATGTCGTTGGGTTTCCGAATCAACATCGCTCTTTCCCCGATTCGTGGCCGCAGGCCACCAAGTTCCCTTGGAGTCCATATTCCCGGGTGGCGCGCCGATGTTCCCCAGCCGGGCAGGCGGGCCCCGGAGCCGGCCCGCAAAGTAGAGCGTACTTGAACGCGACGGTCTAGCGCTGCAGATTTGGGGTGGTGTACAGCTCTCGTCACCTGAGGATACACGCATGAGAGAACGTTGGCTGGTGCCCATCGCCGGGCTCTTGTTGGTCGCCTGTGGGGAAAGCGTCACGGCGCCGGAGTCTGTTCAGTCCCTGGACGAAGCGACCGCGATGGCCGTCGCCGCCGCAGTGGTCGAGGCATCCGACGCCAGGCTGCCTTACCTGCCAGCCCTTGTGCGCCAGGCTCGGGAGGCCATCGAGTCGGGTGACGACAATGCTGAGGCCGTCACCGCGTTCCGGCGCGCACGGCGTGCCCGTCGCGCTGCCACCGTGGCTCTGGTCGCGGGAAACGCGGACGAGTTCAAACGCTTGAAACGCCTCGAACTCCGCTTCACGCTGAGAGGCGTGATCGCGGCGCTCGGCCCCGGCGTGGTGACCGACGCCCTCTCCGGGGTGGATGCGGCGATCGCGCGTTGGGAGGAACGCACGGCCGGCAGGGACGTGCCCCCACGTTTCGAGCGAGCGCTGGAGCGGGTGAAGGAGTTGGCCGAGAGCGCTCGCACGGCCGACTCCCAGATCGCCTCGCTCTTCTTCTCCGTCAGGGCGACCGAGGTCATTCTCTCACTTTCCCCGCGGCACGTAGCTCGACGAGCCATCGGGAAGGCCGCGCTCCTGTTCCGCGCGGCACGGGCCGCCGTGGGTGACGCTCCCACGGACGACGAGGTCGCGGTACTCAGGCGCGCGCACGATCTCATCGGCGAGGCGGACGAGGCCTTCGCGGCGAAAGAGTGGAGGCTCGCCATCCGTGCAGCCCGCGCGTCCGCGGAGCTTTCGCAAGGCGTCTTGGATGGACGGGAGCCGTAGGTCCTGAGGCGTCCCCAGGGTAGACCGGTACGGCCCGGTCGGCTTCACGCCGGCCGGGCCGTCTTCCCTCCGTATCCGTTCTCGGCCATAGTTCGACTCCTTCAGGAGGTGATTGAATGGGCAAGATGCGAGTGCCGCACGCGATCCTCGGAGCAGCCGTTCTCCCTTGGCTGGTAGCCGGTTGTGGCGGCAACGACGCCGGGGAGGGCTCGATGGACGACAACGTCCAAGAGCTGCTGAATCAATACACGACCGTCCGCCTTACGGCCGACCTGAGCGCCCTCTCCGATGCGGATCGCACCGTCATCCGGTATCTGCTCGGCGCCATG
>JBGMRK010000138.1:3659-6009 GCA_048061375.1 Longimicrobiales bacterium
GCCTTCGCCGAACAGCACCAGGTAGCTGCCGAAGCTCTGCGGCGGGCCTCCGAGGCCGCGGAAGAGCCTGGTCTCAAGCGCTACTTGAGCCTCCGAGCCGACGCCCTGCTAACCGATGAGTACCAGGCAAGCGACATGGCCTGGCTCGACATGAAGGACAACGCCGTCGACGTGGTGATCGGGCCGATCGAAACGTACGAGGACCTGCTATTCGGGTATAAGGCGGCGCACGAGGCGTACATCCTGATCAAGGACCAGGCATGGAGCGAACGCTTGTCGCGGTTCGCTTCGCTGCTTCCGGAGCTCCAGCGCGGACTACCGGTACCGGAGGCGTACAAGCGCGAGATGGCGGGCTCGGACTCCGACCTGAATGCCTACGACGTGGTCTACTACGCCGGCCAGGCCAACGCCGGGTCCAAGACGATCGCGATCAATCTTCCGAACGACGAAGAGGTCCAGCTCGCCAAGGGTACGCGGCGGCTCCAGCTCAAGAACACCATGCGGGCCAAGTTCGATCGAATCCTGGTACCCATCGCCGGGGAACTCATCGCCGAAGACCAACGGTCCAACGTCACATTCGATGCCTTCTTCGCCAACACCATGTTCCACGAGGTGGCCCACGGGCTCGGCATCAAGAACACCGTAGACGGTTCGAGCACGGTCCGCGGCGCGCTGCTCGAGACGGCCTCGGCGATGGAAGAGGGCAAGGCCGACGTGCTCGGGCTCTACATGGTCACCAGCCTGCTGGAAAGCGGAGAGATCACCGAGGGCACGCTCGAGGACTATTACGTCACGTTCATCGCCAGCATCTTTCGCTCGGTGCGCTTTGGCGCCACCAGCGCGCACGGCCGCGCCAACATGGTGCGCTTCAACTACTTCCAGGAGCGGGGCGCCTTCAGTCGTGACGCCGCCACTGGCACGTACCGGGTCGACTTCGACGCGATGGGGGCCGCCATCAACGGCCTCTCCGAGCTGATCCTGACGCTGCAAGGTGACGGTGACCACCACGGGGCGGCCGCGCTTCTAGCCGAAAAGGGAGTGGTGGTCCCAGCGCTTCAGGCCGACTTGGACCGACTCGGTTCGGCGGGGATTCCGGTGGACATCATCTTCGAGCAGGGTGAGTCGGTGCTGTTTGGAGGGTAGGGGTTCACCCAGCGCTGGCAACCCCGACGAGCAGCACGGTCGAGGCGATCGCGCTCACCCGCTCACTTGGTACCTACTCGTGCCCTCATGGGAACGCAGGCCGTCCCCGTTACGGACCGTGATCCGAGCCTCCCCACGGCCGCCCATGCGTGCGGTGCCGTACTCGCCATCTTTGTTTATGGCGACGAACTTTTCGCTCGGAATGAAATCGTTGCCGATCGCGCGATACTTGTCAACGATCATCTCGAGCGCGTCTTCGCAGGCCTGTTGGGGCGAGCGGCCGTCGCGCATTCGCATGACGACGTAGTACGACGCGCACGACTTGATCACGTCCTCCCCACGCCCCGTCGCGCCGGCGGCACCGACCTCGTTGTCCACGTAGAGGCCCGCTCCGATGATTGGCGAGTCGCCGAC
Source organism: Longimicrobiales bacterium (assembly GCA_048061375.1). Taxonomy (GTDB): domain Bacteria; phylum Gemmatimonadota; class Gemmatimonadetes; order Longimicrobiales; family Gaopeijiaceae; genus JACZXQ01. Next base: position 5,217 of record JBGMRK010000138.1, read on the forward strand.
GCGGCCGTTGATCTTCCAGCTGAGCCCGCTGGTGGTGGTGATGCCAGCCATATCGCCGTTCCCGTCGACGGCCAACACGTTGGTCGTGCCGTAGTGGAAATCCTCCGGGCCCTCGAGGAAGCCCGTCTGCTTCACGCCTCGGTCACGAAGGTGATCGGGCGGGCCCCAGTCATCAGACTTGCCGCGGCGCTCACGCCAACGTAGCCAGGTCGCACGCGCTTTTGGGGTAAGCAGATTCTCCTCCTCGAACCCGAACGAACGCGCGAAATCGAGCGCGCCCTTGCCCACCAGCATCACGTGATCGGTGCGCTCCATGACGAGACGGGCCACTGACGCCGGAGTCTTGATGTTCTCCAGGGATGCCACCGACCCTGCATTGTACGTGCGGCCGTCCATGATGGACGCGTCCAACTGAACCACACCGTCCTCGTTGGGGAGGCCGCCGTAGCCTACGCTGGTGTCTTCGGGATCGACCTCGATCACGTTGGCTCCCCTTTCCACCGCATCCAACGGGGAGCCTCCAGATTCGAGGATCCGCCACGCCTCACGCATGGCGTTCTGCCCGGTCTCGTTCGTATGGCTCGTGATGATCAGCGGCACGCCACGCCCGACGCGCACTCGGCCTCCCAGATCCGCCGGTAGCCGTCCGAGCACTAGCACTCCCGCACCCATGCCGAGACCGTTGCGGAAGAATCCCCGTCGATCGAGTCCAGATCGGTTGCTGCTCATCTCGCGCTCCCTAGAAGGCTGTTGAAGAAGTACAGCGGGTCGCGTTACGAGCGCCGACAAGCGC
>JBGMRK010000139.1:0-2259 GCA_048061375.1 Longimicrobiales bacterium
GACTCATTCCGCGGCGACAAGCACGGCAGGAAGTGGAAGTTCCGGGCCAAGAAGCCCGGCATCACTGAGGTCGAGCTCAAAGCCAACGGCGGTTTCAAGGTGAAGGGCAAGGGCCTGGACCTCTCCGGGCTCGAGCTCGGCCACGACAACCCGGTTAATTTCGTCCTGACGATCGGCGACGATTTCGGTGGCATCGACATCCCGTTCGATAGGAAGGGCAAGTTCCGCCGGCGCAAGCACGACGACTGACCCGCCCTCATCGGGGGATGACGGACCGGCGGCGGACTTCGTGTCCGCCGCCGGTCTGCGTTTGTGGATGAGGGTGCGAGCTGGGCCCTAGGTGTCCGCTCCCGGCGTCGGACTGTCGTCTTCGTCGTCGTCCGTCAGAACCCTGCCGGGCTCGGGGACTGAAGGATGGTCCATGCCGGACACCATGGGCGCATCTCCACCCCCGCCCATCTTCGGCACGGGGATGATCATGCTGACATCCTTCTGGTACTGCCGGTAAGTGTCACCGAAGACTCCCACCATGTCGCGCTCCTCGAGCTGGATGGCGACGAGCATGTAGACCGTCGTGATCAGAGCGAAGGCTAGGTGGCCTTGCGTCATCGTGGGGGCTGCCCAGAACGCGATCATGAACCCGAGCAAGAGAGGATGTCGCACCACCTTGTAGAACAGCGGTGTGCGGAACCCGATGTGCGTGTACTCCTGCTGTTTGAAGTTCAGGAACACCTGCCGGAGCCCGAAGAGGTCGAAGTGGTTGATCAGGATGGTGGATGCGAGCACCAATCCCCAGCCCGCCCAGAAGAGGGAGACGAGGGCCGTCGCGCCTACCCCATCCACACGCCAGACCACGTCGATCATGGGCCGCCACTGCCAGAAAAGGAGGAGCAGCGCGAGGCTGGAGAGAAGCACGTAGGTGCTCCGTTCCACCGACTGCGGCACGATCTTGGTCCACTTCTCCTTGAACCCGGGCCGGGCCATCACGCTGTGTTGCACCGCGAAGATGCTGAGTAGCGCGATGTTGATGAGAAGGGCCGTACCCAATGGTTCCGCCACGCCTCCGGCGTCGATGGTTTTTTCTACGAACACATTGCCGACGAAGGCGATCGCGTAGAGGAAGGATACGAGGAATACGAGGTAGGCGACGACTCCGTAAAGGAGCGCGATGAAACGACCCACTTTGACCTCCTTGGACGGGCCGGCCCGCCCGGGAGTGCCCTTCCGAGGTCCTGGGCCGGCTGTTTCCCATCACAGCCACTCCGTCCCGAAGCCAAGCTGCGGGCATTGGGCACATGAAGCAAGAATTTCCTCGAACCGGCGGCTGCGTCACCCACTACTTGCGCGGTGTGCCACCCCTCCCCATCCCTCTCTTCCTCGACCGCTAATTCTTGGGACCGTGTCCCCCCCTCTGGGAGCGTAATTTCATGAAGTCGTGTGCCCTCGAATGCAATGTCCGCCGTATACTCACCTCCGGCTGGACCGGCATGGTTTTGGCCACTGTGATGCTTGCGGTGGTCGCCGGAAACAAGCCGCTCCAAGCCCAACAGACGGCCGGGGAGAGTCTGGCCACAGAGGCCAACTACCGGCTGGCCGGCCGTTTCGCTCCGTACAAGATGCGCAAGCTGCTCTACAGCATCTCGGTGAGCCCGAACTGGATCGAGGGCAGCGATCGGTTCTGGTACGAGTGGAAGACGAGCGATGGCACCACCTATTACTTGGTGGATCCAGCGCGGGGCACCAGGCAGGCGATCTTCGATAACGATCGCATCGCGGCCGAGCTCACGCGCATCACACTGGATCCCTGGGACGGCAAGCACCTCCCCATTCGAAAGATCAAGTTCATCGACGAGAATACGCTGCGGTTCGAGGTCGAGTCCTCTCAGGACGAGGAGATCACGGACCAAGAGCTCGAAGAGGAAGAACAGGAGGAGGACCAGAAGGATGGTCAGGATCGCGAACAGGCGAGCAAGAAGGTCTTCCACTTCGAGTACACGGTAAGCACCCGCACCCTGCGCGAACTGGAGGACTTCGAGGCCCCCGATAACCACCCGAGCTGGGCCAGCGTCTCGCCCGATGGCCAGACGATCGTTTTCGCCAAGCAGCACAACCTGTACACGATGACCGCCGACGAGTACCAGAAAATCCTGGAGGCTCGCCGGGGCAAGTCGGGCGACGAGGCCGATAAAGCCGAGAAGGCGGTAGAGGTGGAAGAGACACAGCTCACCACGGACGGTGAGCAGTACTACACCTACGCCG
>JBGMRK010000139.1:2359-3844 GCA_048061375.1 Longimicrobiales bacterium
CAGCGGCTCTCGATCAGCAACGACCGGCAGTTCATCTATCCCGACAGCGACGAGCCGAGACGTTCGCTGTGGCTGTCCGACTCGTCGGATGAGCTCTACTTCTGGCGCCGAAGCCGGGACCAGCGCCGGCTCGACCTGATGGTGGCCGACGCCTCCACCGGAGAGACCCGCGTGCTGATCGAGGAGCGGCTCAACACCTACGTCGAAAACCGGAACCCCGAGTTACTCTCCAACGGTGACGTGCTGTGGTGGTCGGAGCGCGACGGCTGGGCGCACCTCTACCGGTTCGCCGCCGACGGGACGCTCAAGAACAGGCTCACCGAAGGGCCGTTCTCGGTGCGCCGCATCGTGGGCGTGGACGAGACGGCCGGGGTGGTCTACTTCATGGCCAACGCCCGCGAGGATGGAGAGGATCCGTACTATCAGCACCTCTACCGGGTGGGACTGGACGGGAGCGGACTGCAGCTCCTGGACCCGGGCGACTTCGATCACCGTACCAGCTTGGGTGAGTCGAACCGGTTCTTCGTAGACAACTTCTCACGCGTGAACACGGTGCCGGCCTCGGCCCTCTTCGACGCACGGGGACGGAAGATCATGGACCTCGAGGAGTCCGACTTCTCGCAGCTTTTCGAAGCAGGCTACGAGTTTCCGGAGCCATATAGCGTCAAGGCCGACGACGGTGTGACCGACCTCTACGGGGTCATGTACAAGCCAGTCGATTTCGACCCGTCGAAGAAGTATCCGATCGTGGCCTATGTCTACCCGGGGCCGCAGACCGAGTCGGTGTCCAAGTTCTTTTCAACCAATGCGTACGAGTACGCGCTGGCCCAGTTCGGGATGATCGTGATTACGGTCGGTAACCGGGGTGGCAACCCGGCGCGCTCGAAGTGGTACCACAACTACGGGTACGGAAACCTTCGCGACTACGGTCTCGCCGACAAGAAGATCGCCATCGAGCAGCTCGCGGATCGCCACGACTTCATCGACATCGATCGGGTAGGCATCTACGGGCACTCGGGTGGGGGCTTCATGTCCACGGCCGCGATGTTGGTCTATCCCGACTTCTTCAAGGTGGCCGTGTCATCGTCCGGGAACCACAACAACGACATCTACAACGCCAACTGGTCGGAAAAGCATCACGGCATCACCGAGGTGGTCGATGACGAGGGTGAGGTGACCTTCGAGTACGACATCGAGAAGAACTCCGACCTCGCGGCCAACCTCAAGGGCCGCCTGCTGCTGACCACGGGGGATGAGGACAACAACGTTCACCCGGCCGGCACGTTGCGGATGGCCGAAGCCTTGATCAAGGCGAACAAGCGGTTCGACTTCTTCATCTTCCCGGGCCAGCGCCACGGATACGGGAACATGCGCGATTATTGGTTCTGGTTGCGGGCGGAATACTTCGTGAGAAACCTGCTGGGGGATGACCGCTGGAACGCCAACATTACGGAACTGGACTTGGAGCGTCAGCAGACGCGGTGA
>JBGMRK010000139.1:3944-5918 GCA_048061375.1 Longimicrobiales bacterium
TCGCCCCTCCCCGTCTCGGCACGCTGATCGCCTTCCCGGGATCGGCCCGAACCCCTGCCTGGTCCAGCATTCGGTACAGGGCCGGCATGCGGTCGGTGATCAGGGCGTTCATGCGCTCGATGAGTCCGGGCGCGTCCGCCCAAGCCCGGTCGATCCCTTGGAGCTGGTCCTCGGTGGGCCGCGACGTGGAGGCCTCGACGGCCATCCTGAGGGTGCCAACACCCAACCCGTTCATTTGGGAGGAGATGTCGTCGAGCTCGCCGGCGATCTCGTCCACTTCTTCACCTAGAGAAGGCAGGGTATCCACGGCCTCGCTCAAGAGGTCTCGCACACTCTCCAGCTGCCCTTCGATGCGTTGTACGGCCAGCCCCAATTCGCGGATGGGGCTCTGTAACTCATAGACAGCCATCAGAGCGGTCTGCCGTGTCTGGAGATCCAGGGCGGGCACATTCAGCCGTGGATCCATGCTCACCACCAGATCGCCCGCCATGGTGGTACCGTCTATCTCCATTTCCACTTGGTAGACTCCGGGAAGGACCTTAGGTCCCTCGGGTCCCGCCTGACGCCGTCCCACGGATTCGCCCTCGTCGAGTTCGTATACCGGCTCGATCCTCAAGTCCCAGATGACCTCGTGGGCGCCGGGAGTGCTAGGCCCTTCCAAAGTGCGAACCTCTCGGCGCGTGCCATCGAGAATGCGGATCTTCACAGGTGGGGCGGCGCTGTCGGGCACGAGGCCCTCGCCGGCTTCGGGGACCCAGTAACGCACGCGGGCACCGGGTTCGGGGTTCGGCCGCCGGAATTCCGCGGAGGCCGTCCCTTGCTGGAAGGTGAACGTTCTCCAGTCGGTGACGCTTTGCACGGGGAACAGGTACGGCCCGGCCACCAGGTCGTCTACACGGCTGAGGGCTTCCAGCGGCGACACGTCGGGCATGACCCAGATGCCACGCCCGTGGGTGCCGATCACCAGGTCGTTCGTGAGCGGGTGGATCTTGATGTCGTCCACCGGCACGGTGGGGAGGCCATTCATCAGTGGTCGCCAACTCGCACCACGGTCGATGGAGACGAACACGCCGACCTCGGATCCGACGAACAAGAGGCGATCCGCCGCGGGATGTTCGACGAGCACGTTGACCGACCAGTTCGGCAGGCCGGAGGAGATGCGTGTCCAATTCACGCCGTAGTCATCGCTCATGTAGACGTAGGGGGCGAAGTCTGCCGTCTGGTGGCCGTCGAACGTGGCGTAGACCCGCCCTTCACGCAGGTTGGAGGCTACCACGCGGCTGACGTAGGTGTTGTCCGGGAGGTCCACGGGCAGGTTGGGCGTGAGATCCGACCAGGTGCCGCCACCGTCCCGTGTCCCCATCAAGCGGCCGTCGTCGCTTCCGGTGTAGATCACGTCAGCGTTCATGGGCGACTCGCCCACTGTGGTGAGTGTGCTGTACGTCCGCGTCCCGTCGTTCAGCGCCACCGTGGAATCGGAGGGAAGCTCCCCCATGATCTCGAGGGTCGCGCGATCGATATCGTACGTCAGGTCCGGGCTGATCTGCTCCCAGGATTGACCCCGATCCGTGCTCTTCAGAAGCATCTGCGCGCCGAAGTAGATCGTGTTGCGATCATGCGCCGACATGACCAAGGGCGTATTCCAATTGGCGCGGTAGATACGCTCGTCCTCGTCTGGTGGCGGGTCGTCGGAAGAACGATCCCTCCGGGGTGCCGATCCCTCGCCGAGCGACGCCAGCGGTGACGGGGTGACCGACGCACGCTCGCCGGTCTTCAGGTCCATTCTGCCGAGCCTGCCACGCTGGGATTCCGAGAACAACACCGAGGGTTCGAGCGGATCGACCAGCACGTAGAAGCCGTCCCCTCCGCCGACGTTGAGCCAATCGGCGTTCCGGATACCCTGGTTGTCGAGCGTATTCGTAGGTCCGCACCAACTCCCGTTGTCCTGGAGGCCACCACACACCCAGTACGGCG
>JBGMRK010000140.1:0-1763 GCA_048061375.1 Longimicrobiales bacterium
GCGCAGCAGGCCGCGGCTGACGCCGGCGTGGCCAACGCGGTGTTCGTGAAGGACGGCAACGCGATCGAAGGGACCCACAACAATCTATTCGCCGTCTTCGACGGAGTGGTGACCACACACCCGGCCACGCATGAGATCCTGCACGGGATCACCCGGGCGGTGGTGCTGGAGTTGGCCGGCCGGATGGGGATCCGCGTGGAGCAGCGCGCGATTCCAGTGGAAGAGCTCCCTACCGCCGAAGAGATCTTCTTCACAGGCACGACCACCGAGATTCATCCCACCGTTATGCTCGATGGCCAGCGCGTAGGGGACGGCACGGCCGGACCGGTCACGCGTAGATTATTCGAGGCTTTCGTAGAGGAGGTCGGGAGCGCCCGGGCGGCCGAGCCTCAGGGATAGATCAGGTAGCGCTCCCGCGTCAGCAAGAAGGCCGCCAGGGCGGTGTCCCAGCCTTCACGGATCTCCGATACGGTGCGGCCCGCCTCGATGTCCTGGCGGAGTAGGTCGGTGCCTGCCAGCCGGTCGAAGTGGCTCTCCCGCCAGCGCCAGCGCTCCCCGGACATACGGCGAGCTTCGACCAGCATGGCCACCGCGGCCAGGGTCGGATCGTAGGCCTCGTCCAGCGCCACGAGCCGGACTCCATGCACCGCTTCGCCGTCGAACTTGCCGTCGCCCGGCGACTCCGGTATGAAGGTGACCGCTTCGAACCGCACACCCTCCATTCCGTACTGGCCGAGCCTGTCGGCCAGGAGGGCTCCGTCGAGCCATGGCGCTCCGATCTGCTGGAAGGGCCGGTCGGTTCCCCTAGCCACAGAAAGGTTGGTCCCCTCGAACAGCGCCGTTCCTACGTAATGCCTGGCGCTCTCGATACTCGGCATGTTCGGGGAAGGACCGATCCAGGGCAGGCCGGTGTCGTCGAAAGCCAGGCTTCGCTTCCAGCCCTCCGCCGGTACGACGTACAGTTCCACTTCCACGCCGAACTCGCCTACGAACATCCGAGCCAACTCGCCGGGGGTCATGCCGTGGCGCATGGGTATGGGGTACATCCCGACGAACGAGCTGAACGCTTCCGACAGGACGTTGCCCTGGACCCGGGTGCCTCCGATGGGGTTCGGCCGGTCCAGCACGATGAACGGAATGCCGGCTTCGCCGGCGGCTTCCATGCCCAGGGCCATGGTGGAGACGTAGGTGTAATAGCGTGACCCGATGTCTTGGATGTCGAAGAGCAGCGCCTCCAGTCCTCGTAGATCCTCCGGCGTGGGTTTGAGGGCGCTGCCGTAGAGCGAGTGCACGGGGAGTCCGGTCGATGCATCGCGGCCGTCGTCGATCCGTTCTCCGGCCTCGGCCCCTCCTCGGATCCCGTGCTCGGGTGAGAAGAGTGCCACAAGGTCGACCGCTTCTGCTCCCGCGAGCCGGTCGATGGTGCTCCGGCCCGCACGATCGACGCCCGTGTGATTGGTAATGAGGCCGACGCGGAGGTTCTCGACGAGATGAAGGGAGTCCTCGAGCAGCACTTCGATCCCAGGACGGACCCCGGGCACGCTTGCGGCTTGCTCGGGGGCTCGACCGCACGCGAGGGCGACGAAGGAAATCCCCATCACCAAGGATTGTGGTGCGTTTGCCAAGCCCATAAGTTGCCCCCGCTCGCTCGAATTGCTTGGTGTCGGCGGAACTTCGGCCGGGACTCCCCAAGGTGTCAACGACGTGATTTTCCGCGCAAGAACATTCGTCCGACCCGGGACGACGCTCGCCGATCGGGCGCC
>JBGMRK010000140.1:1863-5821 GCA_048061375.1 Longimicrobiales bacterium
TATGGACGTATCACGGCCGAAGAGGCACGTGCCGTGGGTGTTACTCTGAACTTCGCCCCGGTTCTGGACGTAAACAGCAACCCACTGAACCCCGTCATCAACACGCGGTCGTTCGGCGAGGATCCCCTGGCTGTGGCGCGTTTGGGTGCCGCGTACATCGAGGGAGCCCGCCTGGGCGGGGTGATGACGACCGCAAAGCATTTTCCGGGTCACGGCGATACGAAGACCGACTCACACGTTGGACTTCCGGTCGTGCCGGCCGACTGGGAGCGGCTGAACTCGGTGGAGTTGGTGCCGTTCCGGCGGGCCATCGCGGCGGGTGTGGACGCCGTCATGACCGCTCACGTCATCGTCGAGGGAGTGCAGGGCCTGGAGGGACCGCCGGCTACTTTGGATCCCCGTTTCATGACCGAACTCCTTCGCGACGAAATGGGCTTCGAGGGGCTGCTGCTCACAGATGCGCTCCGCATGGGCGCTATCACGAACATGTACGGCACGGCGGAGGCGGGAGTGCTCGCGCTCAAGGCGGGTTCGGACGTGCTGCTCATGCCTACCGATGTGACCGAGACCATCGACGCGGTGGTCGCCGCCGTGGCCGACGGTCGCATCAGTGAGAGCCGAATACGCGAGTCGGCGCGCAGGGTGCTGGTGATGAAGGCGCGCGCAGGGCTGCACCGTGATCGGTATGTCGACTTGGACGCGGTGGACGAAGTCGTGGGCTCGGGACCACATGTGGCGTTCGCCGACACGGTGGCGACCCGATCGATCACGCTCGTGCGTGACCGCGTGCGCACCGTGCCCGTGGATCCGGCTGTAGCCCGCCGCGTGCTGAGCGTCACGTATGCCAGGCCCAACCATCTGGTGGCCGGCCTCGCCTTCGAGCCGCTTCTCGCCGAGAGGGTCGAGAGGGTAACGGCCCGGCGCGTCGGTAAGGACTCGCCGGACGCCGTCTATGACACCTTGCGGGTCCTCGCGAAAGAGGCCGACCTGATCGTGGTGAGCGCGTATGTCCCGCCACAGTCGGGATCGGACGAGGTGTCCATTCCTGGCGCGCTCGCCGACTTCGTGGCCGATGTGAGCCAGGTGCGCCCCACCGTGACGATCTCGTTCGGTAATCCCTACCTGCTCACGTCGTTGCCGGGTGCCCGTGCCTACATGATCGCGTGGGGGGGCCGCGAGGTCTCGCAGCGGGCGGCCGCCTTGGCGTTGTTCGGGGACGCGCCGATCACCGGGCGCCTCCCGGTTTCGATCCCGCCGCTGCACTCGATCGGCGATGGACTCGATCGAATCGGGCGGGAGACGTTCGGAATTCCGCCAAGGGTCGGCGTGGCCCCCGTTCCGGTCCGTCCGTCCGCCGGAAGCGATAATGCGCTGGAGACGGATCCCGCCGAACTCGGGATGTCCGCCCAACGGCTTGCCGCCCTGGACGACCTGATCGAGCGAGCGATTGCCGACTCGACCGCGCCGGGGGTCGCGCTGGTGATAGGTCGAAGCGGAGGCGTCGTGCGGCTACGTGGGTACGGGCGGCTCGACTGGGACGCCTCCTCCTCATCCGTGGCGCCGAGCAGCCTGTATGACCTGGCCTCGCTCACCAAGGTGGTCGCCACGACCTCTGCCGCCATGCTTCTGGTGGAGGAGGGAAGCATGGACCTGGACGCCCGGGTCGTCGACTACATCCCGTGGTGGGGGAGGGGAGATCCGACCAAGGAGCAAGTGACCATCCGGCAATTGCTCCTGCACAGGGCAGGCCTTCCTCCCTTCCGGCCATTTTTTCTCGAGATGGAGGGTCAGACCGCGTTCGAAAACACGATCGCCGACCTCGAGTTGGACTACACACCAGGGGAACGCACGGTCTATTCCGATATAGGCTTCATGACGCTGGCCTTCGTGATCGAGCAGATCTCGGGTATGTCCCTGGATGTCTTACTCGCGAACCGCGTCTGGCCGAGGCTCGGGATGTCGGATACCCGTTTCACGCCGGATGAAGGGCTCCTGGCGCGAATCGCCCCCACCGAGGTCGACACGATCTACCGCCACGAGCTCGTGCGGGGCGTGGTGCACGACGAAAACGCGTACGCGATGGGGGGTGTGGCCGGGCACGCGGGCCTGTTCTCGTCGGCGCGAGACCTTGCGGCGTTCGGGCTGATGATGCTGCGCGGCGGCTCGACCGCGCAGGGGAGACTCTTCGAGTCCGGAACGATAGACACGTTCACGCGCCGATTCGACGACTCGGCGAGCCGCGCACTCGGGTGGGATACGCCTTCGGCTCGTTCGTCCGCCGGGAATTATTTTTCCGCGGAGGCCTTCGGACACACCGGCTTCACAGGCACTTCGATTTGGATCGACCCGGAGCTGGATGTATTCGTCGTGCTGTTGACCAACCGTGTGAACCCGACCCGGGATAACACCAAGCATATCTCCTTCCGGCGCGCGGTGCATGACGCCGTGGCTTTGGCCATCACGGACCGCACCGTCACGCGCCGGTGACCGGGTTCACCGGACTCGACCTCACCGTCCTGCTCGCTTACCTGGCGGGGGTGACTGCCTGGGGCGCCTGGCTCGGACGCGGACAAAGCGGGGGCAAGGACTATTTCCTCGGGAACCGAGACCTCCCGTGGATGGCCGTCATGCTGTCGGTGGTGGCGACCGAAACCAGCACGCTCACGTTCCTGAGCATTCCCGGTGTGTCGTACCTGGGCACCATGGGCTTCTTGCAGCTCACGATCGGCTACCTGGTCGGGCGCGTCGTAATCTCGATGATGCTGCTCCCGGCGTACTACCGCGGAGACCTGAACACCGCCTACGCCCTGCTCGAGGATCGGTTCGGTCTGGGCGTCCGCCGGTTCACGTCCGCCGTGTTCATGGTGACCCGGCTGCTCGCCGACTCGGTCAGGCTCTTCGCGACGGCGATACCGTTGGCGCTGGTCACCGGATGGGATTACCCGGTGTCGATCGCCGCCATCGGAGTGGCCACCTTGATTTACACCTATTTCGGAGGCATTCGGGCCGTCGTCTGGGTGGACGCCCTCCAGATGTGCCTCTATCTACTCGGCGCCCTGGTTGCGGTTGTCGCGTTGCAGGCGCTGGTACCAAACGGGTGGCCCGAGATCTTCGCACAGGCGCGGGAGGCCGGGAAGCTGGCCGTGTTCGATTTCTCGACGGATCCGGCCGTGGCCTACACGTTCTGGGCAGGGCTCCTGGGTGGCGGGTTCCTGACGATGGCCTCGCATGGCACGGACCAACTGATCGTGCAGCGCTTGCTGACATGCCGTAGCGTGCGGGATAGCCGGAAGGCTCTCGTGGGAAGCGGGTTCGCCGTGATGGCGCAATTCGCTCTGTTTCTCCTCGTTGGGCTCGGGCTTTGGACCTTCTATGGTGCTCGGAGCTTCGATCGATCCGACGAGATCTTTGCGCGCTTCATCGTGGAGGAGCTTCCGTCGGGCATCACGGGACTTCTCATCGCCGGCGTATTCGCCGCGGCCATGTCCTCGCTGTCATCGTCCGTGAACTCGCTGGCATCGGCCACGGCCTACGATTTTTGGGCGCCGCTCGCCGGCGCCCGAGACGATGAGGGTCGCATCCTGCGGATGGGTAAGGTCTTCACGCTCGTGTGGGCCGGCCTCCTGATCGGAGGCGCCATCCTGTTCATCCCGCTGAGCGAAGAAACGTCCGCGGTCGAGGTCGCGCTTGCGGTCGCCTCCATCGTCTACGGCGGCCTTCTCGGCGCCTTCGCCCTTGGCGTGCTCTCCGTTCGGGCAGACTCGCGCAGCACGGTCATGGGCATGATCGCGGGAATCGGCACCGTGGCGGCGATCTGGGCGGTCGGCCGGGTGGATCCGGCGGCCGTCGCAGAGTGGCCGGCGATGATGAGATGGGTGGGCGGCTACCTGCCGATCGCGTGGCCATGGTTCGTACCCATCGGGACGGCGGCCACCGTGGTGGTCGGCCTGCTTCTCGG
>JBGMRK010000141.1:0-5820 GCA_048061375.1 Longimicrobiales bacterium
TCCGGATGGTCGGCCCGGCTGTGTTCCGGTCCGAAGCGGCTCTCCGTGCGCGCCTTGGCGGAGACCATGATCATCTCCGCGCTGTCCATGAGACTGAGGATCTCGACACAGCGGTAGAGCTCGTGCGGGTTGGCCGCGCCCAGCTCGGCGCTCGCCTCGAGCTTCAGTCGGCGGAGCCGCTCCAGACCGGCTTCCAACATCGTCTCGGACCGCCAGCGACCCGCGTAGTAACCCATGATGCTTTGCATGGCCGCCTGGGCCTCCTGCCATCGCGACACGCGGCTCCCGCTTCGAGTCAGGATCGCCTCGCAGAGGCTCTGCCGGCCCTCGAGCGTGGCCCGGCTGCCCTCGTCCGGTTCGGCCGGCCCGGCGCTCCGAGCGAACAGCGCTGCGACCTCACCCGCCTGCCACCCCATGGTGAAGGCGCCCGGAGCCACCGATCTGCTCATGCCGCCGATCACGTCCCCGGCTGCATAGAGGCCTTTCAATGAGGTCTCGCAGCGGCTGTTGATCGCGACGCCGGCCTTGCCGCTGCCTCCCTTGGGCTCGTAGACCTCGAACTCGATCTTGTCTCGTCGCAGATCGATGCCGCGCTCGTCCATGTGCGCCAGCAGCGACGTGTTGCCCTCGTTGACGAGAGCCCAGCGGATCACCGCCAGCTCCTTCTCGCTGAGGCCGCGGCTGTCCAGGTAGATCGGCCCCGTCCCCTCCCTGAGCACGCGATCGAACTCGTGCTCCGCCTCGACCCCGGGGTCCATGGTCGTGCTGGCATCGCCCGCGAGGTCCCCATGCGTCTTCCGGTCGATCGGCTGGTCGAGCGCGTCCACGACCTTCCCGGGCACGAACGTCCCCCGTCCACATCGGTGGAAGTTCCGGGGGCCTGTTTGGAAGGTGGTGAACTCCATGTTGAGGAGTTCCGCGCCGGCCCGCAGCGCCATCCCGTGGCCGTCTCCGGTCTCGTGGGGCGGAAAGGCGAGGTTGAAGGGCACGCCCGACCGGTTCATGTAGAGCCGATAGATGTTCCCCGTGGAGAGGATCACCGCCTTGGCGCGAAAGATCTTCAGTTCCGCGTTGCGCGTGCTGACGCCTACCGCGCCGACGACACGGTTCCCGTCCATGAGCAGGTCGGTCACCATCACACGGTTGACCATCCTGGCGCCCAGATGCCGCGCCTGGCGGGTGAGCTTGGGCTTCAGGTCCCTCCCGGCGAAGTGCAGGAAGGTCGGCGCGCGGTGGATCTTCTTGATGAGGCTGAACTCCCCGTCCTCGTTGCGGATGGGGATGCCGAAACGCTCCAGATCGAGCAGCCGCTCGAAGCTGTGCGTGGCGATGTAGGTCGCGATCTCCTGGTCCACGAAGCCACCCGAGTGCTCCGTGTGGTCCTTGACCAACTCTTCTATGGTGAGTTGCGGGCCGTGGATCTCCGGGATGTAGGTCCAGCAGTGGTCGACGCCGGTCGACGCGCACCCACTGCGGCGCGTATCCGCCTTCTCCGCGACCACGACTTCGGCACCCATCTCCCGGGCTCGGATCGCCGCCATGCAGCCGGCGAGCCCGCCACCGATCACGAGCACGTCCGACTCGATCAAGGTCTGCTCCAGCCGCATGCCCTAGAGCCTCAACGGAAGGGGGATGAACAGCGTGATGGCGTCTGTGGGACAGTCCGTCACGCACGCCGCGCAGTGGTAGCACTCCTCGGGATACCGGACCTCGGGCACCTCTTTTCGCTTGGATCCGAAGAAGACGTCCTCAGGACACACTTCGACGCAAACCGCACACGGGATGCACTTCTCCGGCGAGATGACGGGCGGCATTTATTCTCCCCTCTGATTCACAGAAAACCGGATCATCTCACCCCACCATCGTCCTCTTGCTCAATCCGGTCACACGCTCTCCCACTACGACGAGCGTGACTGTGATGGCGATGAAGATCGTGGAGATGGCGGCGATGGATGGGTCGAATTGCCACTCGAGATAGGTCATGATGCGGATGGGTAAGGTCACGGTCTCGGAGCCGACAAGGTACATGGAAACAACCACATTATCGAACGACGTGACGAACGTGAAAAGGAAGGCGGCCACGATGCCGGGTCTGAGCAGGGGGAAGAGGACCTTCCAGAACGTGCGCCATGCGTTGGCGCCCATGACGTACGACGCCTCCTCCAGGTCCGGGTCGATTCCGTATAGGCACGACGACACGCTGCGCACGGCATAGGGCGAAGTGATCACCACGTGCGCCAGGAAGAGCCGCAGGAACGAGTTGCCCAGCCCGGCCAGCGTGAAGAACTGGAGCAGCGCCACCCCCGTGATGATGCCAGGCAGCACGAGGGGGCTCATGAGCAGCGCCTCGACGATCTCCTTGCCTCGGAAGCGCTCCCGCGCGAGCGCAAGCGAAGCGAACAGCCCCAGAATGATAGCGGTTACGGACGCCGCCATAGCGAGCTTGAAGCTCACGTATGTGGCCGCCAGGAACTCTCCCCGACCGGCGAGATAGCGAAACCAGCGGAGCGAGAGCCCCTCCGGGGGGAAGGTCAGGTCGGAACCGCTGTTCAGCGACGAGATCAGGACGATGACGATGGGCGCGAGCAGAAAGCCGTAGAAGAGCCAGTTGTACGCGACCCCGAGCCTCCTACTGAACGAAGCTCTCACTGATGACCCTCCCGATTCGCATGGATTTGACGAGCCTGGTGCCGAGCGTCAGGGCGAGCACGGTCGTTACCAGGAGCACCGTCCCGATGGCCGCCCCGAAGTACCAGTTCTGTGTCACGGAGATGCTCTGATACATGAGCACCGAGACGAAGCGGTTCCCGGCAGACCCTCCTACCAGGAGCGGGACCACGAAGGCGGCCGACGTGAGGCTGAAGATCAGCACGCTGCCGGCCAGCATCCCGGGTACGCTCAGGGGCAGGACCATCTTGCGGAACACATCGAAGGGCCCCGAGCCGCAGACCCGGGCGGACTCGAGTACCGCGTCGTCGATCCGGTCCATCGAACTGGCGATGAGCAGCACCATGAACGGCAAGGAGCGGTGGACCAGCATGATCAGGATACCCGAGTAGCCCTCCAGAAAGTCGAACGGGGTGTCCAGGATTCCCAGACTCATGAGCAAGCCGTTGACGGGCCCCGACCTGGAGAGCAACACCATCCACCCGAAGACCTTCACCACGATGTTGACGTAGAACGGCGCGAGCAGGAGAATCAGGAGGATGGACTTCATCCGAGGGGCGGCGCGCCAGTAGAAGTGGGCGGCGGGGTACGCCAGAACCAGGCTCAGGGCGGCCACGAGGAAGCCCGTGGCCAGGGTGACGAACAAGCTCGTCAGGTAGAAGGAGTCGGTGAAGAAACGCTGATAGTGCTCCAGCGTGAGTCCTACGTCCGCACCGGCCGACAGCACGCTGTACCGCATCATGGTGGCGATGGGAAGGAAGAACAGAACGCCCAACGCCAGCGCGCTGGGAAGCAGGTAGTAGATCACCCTGCGCCGCGAGCGGGAGCCGGCCCGCGTCATGCCTCGAGCACCCGTACCGAGCGCAGCTTCAGCGACACTCGGTCCCCGGCCCGCAACGCGCGTCCGTCGACGGTGCCACCGCCCGCCTGGCGGACCTCGATCCTCTCGCCACCGACCACCACGATGAAGGTGTGCGCACTGCCGAGATAGGCGACGCTCGCGACCTCCCCGAGCAACCCGGCCGCGGGGTCGTCCGGCGGCCCCAGGCTCACCTGCTCCGGCTTGACCGTGACCACCACGGCCTCGGAGGGCTCGACCTGCCCGTCCCAATCGGCCCTCACGGCGTGTCCCCCGGCCAACCTCACCAAGCAGGTCTTCGCCTGAGGATCGACGGATTCCAGCGTGCCGCTCAGCAGATTCGTCGACCCGACGAAATCGGCCACGAATACGGTGGAGGGGCGCTGGTAGATCTCGGTGGGCGTCCCGATCTGCTCGATCCTCCCCTCATGCATCACGGCGATCCGGTCGGACAACTCCAGCGCCTCCTGCTGATCGTGGGTCACGAAGATGGTCGTGATTCCCAGCGTTCGTTGGAGTCGCTTCAGCTCGGAGCGCATGGAGACCCGCAGCTTCACATCGAGATTGCTGAGGGGCTCGTCCAACAGCAGGACATCCGGCCGGTACACGATCGCCCTGGCCATGGCGACTCGCTGCTGCTGACCCCCCGAGAGCTGATGGGGATACCGGTCCTGAAAGCCCTCGAGCGCCACGAGTTCCAGGGACTCTCCAACCCGGGAAGCCACCTCACCACGGGACACACGACGCTCGTTGAGTCCGTACGCGATGTTCTCGAAGACGGTCAGATGTGGGAATAGCGCGTGCCTCTGGAAGACCATGCCCAGGTTACGCCGGTGTGTCGGAGTCCCGCTGACGTCCCTACCGCCGATGAGAATGCGCCCGTCGTCGATCTCCACCGACCCCGCGATGCACCGCAGCGTCGTCGTTTTTCCACACCCGCTGGGACCCAGGAGCGAGAAGAACTCCCCGTCCATGATGTCGAGCCGCTCTAGATTCAGTACGACCTTGCCGCCGAACGACTTCGTCAGATTCTCGAGTCCGACCGACGCCACCGTCCGCTAGATCCTGATCTCACGAACCCAACGATCCACCCACGCCTCACGCCGCCGGGCGATTTCCACCGCGTCGAAGAAGACGATCTTGCTGGCGATTCTCGAACGAAGATCCTCGGGAATCTCCACTCGCTTGTTGAACACGGTGAGATAGAAGCTCTTCGCCCACTGAAGCTGGACCTCCGGCCGCAGGTACTGATCGATGAAACGCTCGGCGAGCTCCTTGACCCGGGTGCCCTTCACCACCTGAGCCACCGCGGGCGAGGCCAAGCTCCCCTCCTCGGGGAAGATGACGCCGATGGGGTTCCCCTTGTCGACCTCCCCCTGCGTCACGTTCGTGCTGACCACGGCGATGATGTTCTCATTGTTGAGGAGGGGACGGACCTCTCCCAGCCCCCGGTAGAACTTCCTGATGTTCGGCGCGAGCTCACGGATCGCGCGGAAGCCGGGATCCATGTTCTCGTAGCTGCCGCCGTTCTGGAGGCTGGCCTGGACGAGAAACAGCAGTCCCGGCGTGAGTTCGATGGAAGCGGGGGCAACCATCCCGGCGAAGCGGGGATGCCAGAGGTCCGCCCACGACGTGGGCGGATCCACATCGAGCAACTCCGTGTTGACCCCGAGGGCGAGACTGTGGCTGTGTACGATCGGCCCGAAGCCGGCGGGATCGAGCGCCACTCCGTCCAGGTCCGCGAGATTCGGAATGTTCGAGGCACCGATCCGCTCGAAGAGGCCCTCGTCGATGCCCCTCGCGGCGAGCATCTGATCGAGGATGACCACGTCCACCGCGGGATCCGAACGCTCGGCCATGAGCCTGGTCAGAATCTGCGCCGCGGTACCCGGAACGAGGCTCACCCGGGCGTCGAACTCCGACTCGAAGGGATCGATGACATACCGGCGAGCCAACTCTTCGTACAACCCGCCGTTCATCATCACGGTGAGTCGCCTCGACGGATCGCCACGGTCGCCCGGCGAACAAGCTCCAAGCCATCCAGAAGCCCCCGCCGCGGCTCCGGCGCTGGTCCTGAGAAAGGCCCTCCTGCTCAGCATGACGGTCGCTCCAGGGAGGGATATCTGCGGATAGGTGCCATCCTAGGGGGATGCGAGGTCGCCTGCAAGACGAATCCAACCCCTTCTGAGAACGCGAAGCCCGTGGGAACGAGGTGCTCTTTGGGAATATTCCCCCACCCCGGCCGAGCGCGAGTTCCGTGCCTCCGTCAGCCAGCCATGTCCAGCAGGACCTTG
>JBGMRK010000142.1:0-2586 GCA_048061375.1 Longimicrobiales bacterium
CAGCCTTCGCGCTCGTGTTCAGAGGACTCGAGGGAGACCTTTGGATCTCGTACACGCTGAGCAACCTCCCCGGCGGCAAGATCGGGTTCTTGCTGGTGCTGAACGCGTTCGTGTTCTTCCTTGGGTTCTTCATCGACTTCTTCGAGATCACGTTCATCATCGTGCCACTGATCACGGCGCCGGCCATCATCTTGGGAATCGACCTCACATGGCTCGGCATCGTGCTAGCCGTGAACCTTCAGACCTCGTTCCTCACACCGCCGTTCGGGTTCTCGCTCTTCTACCTGCGCGGGGTGACGCCCGAGGAAATCCCCACGACGAGCATCTACCGCGGCGTGGTGCCGTTCATCGCGATCCAGCTCGTCGTGCTGACGGGAATCGTCCTCTGGACAGCGCGGTAGCTAGAACCAGGGCCCAGGCTCTCATCTGTCGCGGTGCGGCCCTTCTCGATAAGATGGTCCCGCCTTGGACGCCGCTGCTCCGGCTTCCGGCACGACCCATCGTAGGAGGCTTTGAAATGACCATGCGTGTGCCCCGTCTTCTGCTGGCCGTTGTCATGATGGGCGCCCTGAGCACCCCACTGGCCGCACAGCAGGATTTCTCCGACGTCCAGATCCAGACCGAGCGTCTGACGGAGGGCCTGTTCGTCCTCATCGGCTCGGGCGGCAACATCGGCCTCTCAATCGGCGAGGACGGACCCTTTGTGGTCGACGACCAGTTCGCTCCGCTGACCGAGAAGATCAAGATGGCCATAGCGGAGCTCACGGATCGGGACGTGGTCTGGGTCCTCAATACGCATTGGCATGGGGACCACACCGGCGGAAACGAGAACTTCGGCGAAGGCGGGGCGTTCATCGTCGCCCACGACAACGTCTTTAAGCGCCTCAATCCTGCCGAGTTCCGAGAGCTCGTCGGCGAGCGCAGTTCCCAGATGCCCGAGGCCGGCTTGCCGGTGGTCACGTTCGACCGAACCATGACGTTCCATTGGAACGGCGAGGACATCCACATCTTTCATGTGGCACACGCCCACACCGATGGTGACGCGGTGGTACACTTCAAAAAGGGGGACGTGGTGCATATGGGCGACACGTTCTTCAACGGGTTCTATCCGTTCATCGACGTCGATTCCGGTGGTAACGTGAATGGGATGATCCGGACGGCCGAAGCGGTGCTTGCGTTCGCCACGTCGAACACGAAGATCATCCCGGGCCACGGGCCCGTGACCGACGTGATTGGCTTGCGTAGCTATCGCGACATGCTGATGACGGTGCGCGACCGAGTTCTCACCATGGTGAACGACGGCGCGTCACAAGAAGAGGTCGTCGCGTCGAAACCGACCGCCGAGTTCGACGCGGCCTTGGCAAGCCGCGGGGACCAGTGGACGGATCGCTTCGTCGTGAGTGTCTACCGGAGCCTGGCCGAGGGGCATTAGTGCAGGGGCCCGCTCGCTAATCGCTGAGCTTGCCGAACGCGAAGTTGGCGTAGGCGGTCTCGTTCCCGGCGAAGTACTGAAAGCTCTGCTTTCTGAACGCCTTCCACGGCTCGTAGATTCGACGAAAGGTGGCGTCTCCCGCCGCCTGCTCCTCGAGGAAGGCGTACGACTCTTTCCACGCGGCTTCCATGATATCGGTGGAGAACCGCCTCAGCGTCACGCCGTGCTCCCCAGTCAGTCGGGCGAGGGCCTTCGGATTCTCGACGTCGTACCGAGCGAGTGTGGTGAGGGTGGTCTCGCGGCATGCGCCTTCGAGCACCTGTTTGTAGGTCTCCGGCAGGTCGTTCCAAGCATCGAGGCCAACCTGGAGCGTGGCCGTTAGCCCCGGTTCCCACCAGCCCGGGATGTAGTAGTTGGAGGCGATAGCGTAGAAGCCGAGCTTCTCGTCGTCATACGGCCCGACGAACTCGGTGGCGTCGATCGCACCGCGCTCCAGCGCGGGATAGATGTCGGCGCCGGCAAGTACCTGGACAGTTACGCCCAGCCGCGTCATGATCTCGCCGGCGAGTCCTGGGATGCGCATGCGTAGACCACGCAAGTCCGACACCGAAGAGATCGGCTCACGGAACCATCCGCCGAACTGCGCTCCGGTAGTCCCGCTAGTGAAGTTGATGATCCCGAAGTCCGAGTACACCTCACGCAGAAGGTCCTGGCCGCCCCCCTGCTGAAGCCATGCGAGCTGCTGCCGCGTGGTCAGGCCGAACGGAATCGCGCTGCCGAATGCCAGCGCGGGGCTCTTGCCGATGTAGTAGTAATCCCCCGTGAAGCCGGCCTGGACCGTGCCCTGCGTCACCGCGTCCATCACCTCGAGCGCGGGCACGATTTCTCCAGCCGCGAAGACCCTCATGGTGAAACGCCCTCCGGTCATTGCGCTTACACGATCCGCGACCTCGATGGCTGCCCCATGTAGAATGTCCAGGCTCGGCGGGAAGCTCGACGCCAGGCGCCAGCGTACCTCCGGACCGGAGACGAGTCCCGGGTCGTTCGATCCCACCGAGTCGATATCACTCGAACAAGAGGCCAACGCGCCCGTCCCCGCCGCGCCGAGCGCGGCCTTCTTCACGAAGTCCCGGCGATTCAGTCGGTCCATGGGT
>JBGMRK010000142.1:2686-5778 GCA_048061375.1 Longimicrobiales bacterium
CGCGCCCGCTCTCGTACCTTCAGCCCACCCGACAGCAACGCCAACGCGCCGATGAGGAACAGGGAGATCCTCAAGCCACCCACCAGACGATCCAGCCTTCCCCGAGTTCGCAGCGGATGAGTACGTATTCCGGCATAGTCCGAAGAGACAGCGCCCTGGCGCCGACCGCAACCTGGGAAGCGCGACGTCCGAACGCGCCTGTGGTTTCGGCGGTCGGTGCGTTATCGGTATACTCTCGCCTGCAAGCATTCGCCTTACTATGGAGAACGAGTGAGTGGAGACACCTGGCGTTGAGACGGTCGTGCTCGTTGATGCCGATGACCGCGAGATCGGCGTTGCCGAAAAGCTCGAGGCGCACCGGCAGGGGCTGCTTCACCGAGCCTTCTCCGTCTTCATTCTCAACGATGGCGGCGAGTTGCTGCTTCAGCGCCGGTCCACCGCCAAGTATCACTCTGGCGGACTCTGGACGAACACATGCTGTAGCCATCCCAGACCCGCCGAAGACGTGGGGCGAGCTGCCCGCAGGCGGCTGAGGGAGGAGATGGGCATCGATGCCGAGCTTTCGCCTCTCTTCACGTTCCTTTACGAGGCGGACCTCGACTCCGGTCTGACCGAACATGAGTTGGATCACGTCCTTGTAGGCCGCTACGAGGGGGACCCCAATCCGAATCCGGTCGAGGTCGAGGGTTGGTGGTGGGTGCCCTTGGAGGAAGTCGAGAAGGACATCGAGCGCCGCCCCGAGGCTTATACGGTCTGGTTCAAGCTGGCTCTGCCGAAGTTTGTGGCGGCGCTTCGAGCCAGGGGCGGCGTCTGATCTCGATCTGAGTGGCTCGCCTGATTCTAGGGAGAACCACCGCCCCGCTAGCGAGAGTCCGAGGTGGGGTCTGGCTCCGCCGGCGTTTCGGTGTGTTGCGCCCCGCCCAATTCGGCCGTCCTGAAGAGGTCACTTAGATCGGGCTTCGTAACCTTCCCCATGGTGTTCCTCGGCAACTCATCGAGCACCATCATGCGGCGGGGCACCTTGTAGGGAGCGAGCAGGTCTTTGGACCAGTGGCGCAGCTCGAACGGATCGAGCGACGACCCGGGCTCGAGGACCACTGCCGCGCATACCAGGTCACCCCACTCCGGATCGTCGATGGCGACCACGGCGCAGTCGGACACCTGTGGATGCTCCCGGAACAACTCCTCGATCTCCAGCGCCGACACCTTGTAGCCACCAGTCTTCAAGATGTCGATGGACGCTCTCCCGAGCAGCCGGAACTGACCCTCGTGGACCACAGCCATGTCTCCGGTGCGGAACCAACCCTCGTTGAAGGCGGCGGCCGTCTCGTCGGGGCGCCGCCAGTATTCGAGGAACACACCAGGACCTCTGACCTCGAGTTCGCCCGAACCTCGTTGAGACTCCTGGACCTGGCCGGCCTCGTCCACTCGCCGAATCTCCACGCCCGGCAGTGGTGTGCCGACGTGCCCCGGTACACGTTTGCCGCGAAGCGGATTCGAGAGCGCCATGCCGATCTCGGTCATGCCGTAGCGCTCCAATAAGGTGTGGCCCGTAATCTCCCTCCATCGCTCCATCGTTCGCACCGGTAGCGCAGCGGATCCAGAGACCATGAGCCTGAGTTTCTTCGCCCCCTCGGACCATCGAACCTTGTCTTCGCGCGAACCTTCACGCCATGTGCCGATCAGCTTCGCGTAGATCGTCGGTACGGCCATGAACAGGCTCAACTCGTCCTCGGCAAATCGCTCCCACACCGCCCGCGCGTCGAAGTCTGGTAGAATGTGGCAGCATGCGCCCGACCAGAGTGCGCAGGAGAGAGCGTTCACGATCCCGTGCACGTGGTGAAGGGGCAGGACGTGCAGGATCCGGTCCTCCTCCGTCCATTCCCACGCCTCGACCAGCGATCGCACCTGTGCCTCAATATTCGCGTGCGTCGTGACCACGCCCTTGGGCCTTCCGGTCGTTCCGCTCGTGTAGACCATCAGAGCCCGGTCATCCAAACCGACGTCCGGGTCCCGCCATCCATCGTCGTGGTGCCGCATCAGCTCCCGGGCCGTCAACACCGGGACACCGCGATTCGTCGCGAGCCGCTCGATAGTGTCCTGCAGGCTGGAGTGAGCGATGATCGCCACGGGGTCCGCATCGTCGAGGATGTACTCCAACTCTCTCGCCGGATGGGAAGGGGCCATGGGTACTCCCAGTCCTCCCGCTCGCCATACGCCCCACTGAACGGCGGCGTAGATGTAGCCCGGGGGAACCAGGTAGGCCACTCTCCCTTGCTCCAAGTGGCCACACTCCTCCGTCAACGCCGACGCGACGTTGGCCGAGGCGGTCAGGAGGTCACCGTAGGTGAACCGGGCCTTCGGCTCGACAATGGCCGGCCGCTCCGCGTGGTCGAACGCACGGCGGATGATCGGGGGCAGAGACTCGAATGTCATGGTCCTTGTGCTGGACTCCTATCACTTCCTAGATTGTAACATCGCTGGTTCGCCCGACCCGTGGCGCCTTCCCAGGTGCTCGTCGGTGTCGGAGGCTGCGTAGGGAAGAGTCTCTTCCTAGCCGGCGCCAAATCGCTGTAGTTCCTGGAAAATATGCCCCGATACGTTGGCTTGACCACAAGGCCGTGTTACGGCTGTGCGTGGTCTGTAGCGCGCCAAACCGGGGAAATACGGCCTCACCATGAGGCTGACGATGGCATATCGATATCTCGATGGCCAGGGGAACGAGGTCCTAGTGGTGGACCGACGGGCCTTGGCTCATCGAATCCAACTCGGCGAGGTTGCGGCCTCCACCCTGATGTTGGACGAAGATCGGGAGAAATGGGTTCACGCAACACAGCATCCTGCATATCTGGAGTTGGTAGAGGGTGCATCGGGGGATGGGATTCGCCCCACGGAAACTGCCGTTGGGGCCCCCTCTACCAACTCCGTCTTTCACAAGCCATTCGACGCGGAGATGCGTATCGCATGCCGCGGAGGAGAGGCTCGATCCAACGTGGATTCGAGTGCGTCATCGGAGTCGGTTCGGGCCACGTGGACTCCGTCCGCGGATCCGGCTTCGGTGGCGTCTCGATCCTCGGCTTGGCAGCCTGACC
>JBGMRK010000143.1:0-5653 GCA_048061375.1 Longimicrobiales bacterium
CGCCGAGTGCTCCAAGAATCTCTAGTTCGGCAGGTACCGCTTTGGGAACTTGGCAACCACTGTATAGGCCGGGTCCACGATGTTGGCCACAGTGCTCTCGCCCAACTGGCCGACCAGCTCATACGCATCCCACCGGCCGAACCCATAGGACTCTTCGAGCCACTCGACGAGTTCCACGTGGGCTAGCCGGAAGGCGTCGATGAGAGGCCGTGCGCTTCCGGCGACCATGATGTAGTCGTCGTCCTCCAGGCGCGGCCAGTCGATCGTGCGGCCTTTGATCAGGTCGATCTCGAGCACCACGTCCATGGAAGTCTCGAGGCCCGTGCCGGTGACCTCACCGAAGCCCTGCCGTGCGTGGCCGTCTCCGAAGTATAGGTAAGCGCCGTCATGGAAGATCGGTAGGTACACGGTCGTGCCGGGCCGCACTTCCTGCGCGTCCATGTTGCCGCCGAAGTCCCCGGGCCACAGTCCCGGAAAAGCCGCTTCACCGCGTGGTGCTACCGCCACTCGCCCGAGCATCGGCTTCAGGTCGATGGTGATCTCGCCCATGTCGCTGTCGGGCAGCAACGTGGTGCCGGTCATGTTGTCGAGGTCGAGGCTCCACACGTAGCGGCGCGTCGGGATCGGATCGTTCAGCATTCTCACGCTGTTGTCCGCGGAGAGTCCGCCGAACGTCGGGCGCACGTTCGCTGCGGCGTATTCGTAGTTCGGCCGCACCTCGATGATCCGCACGACCAGGATGTCCGCGGTCGTCGCGCCCTCCACGTAGATGGGACCTACCTCACCGGGAAAGGCGCCGCCCTCGGGCGTGTAGTATCCCCCGTGGTTGGTTCGGCTGATGAGCGTAACGCCCGGTTCGACCCTCAGCACCGGCTCGCGCACCGCGAACGTCGGGTACCCCACCGTCGGTTCGAAGCGGACCGTGTCTTGTGCGCTCCCCGGGATGGGCACCGAGATGGCCACGGCAGCGAGCCCGACCGACAAGATGCGGGTCGATCGGATGACGGTATGACGGCGCGGGTGGAACATCGTATCCCTCCTGTATGAAATGACCTGGACGACTCCTACTCGGCGCTCCAATCCCCGAAACTACGACCTTCCTGGGCCAACTGCGTGAGCAGTGTGGTCGGCCGCAACAACTCGCCGTGTTTCTCGTTGAGCTCCTGCATCACCCGATGGACTTCTCCGAGTCCGATCTGATCGGCCCAGTACATTGGACCCCCGCGATAGCGGGGGAAGCCGAAGCCGTGCATCCAGATCACGTCGATGTCGCTCGGCCTCAGCGCCACCCCCTCTTCCAGCATGCCCGCGCCCAGGCTGATCAGAGGATACAGACAGCGCTCCAGGATTTCCTGGTCCGAGATCTCGCGCCGTTCGATTCCCTGCTCGGCGGAGGACGCCTCGATCATCGCGGTGATCTCCGGGTCGGGTACCGGAGTGCGGCTACCCTCCTCGTAAAGGTACCACCCAGCCTTCGTCTTGAGACCCATGCGGCCCATCTCACAGATACGGTCGGCTACGGGCGAGTACCGCTCTTCTGCGGGACGCGTCGCCGCCGCGGCCTGCCGGATGCGCCAGCCGACGTCGAGCCCGGCCATGTCCATGGTCTGGAAGGGCCCCATGGGGAAGCCGAACTCGAAGATCACACGATCCACTTGCTCGGGTGTCGCGCCTTCCTCCACGAGGAACTCGGACTCGCGGATGTAGGGGAGCATCATGCCGTTGGCCACGAAGCCGGGCCGAACGCCCACCACGACCCCCTGTTTGCGGAGCGTCTTGCCGATCTGCATCGCGGTGGCCAGCGTTTCGGGGGAGGTGGCTTCACCTCGCACGATCTCGAGAAGGCGCATCACGTTCGCGGGGCTGAAGAAGTGCAGACCCACCACCGATTCGGGCCGGGAGGTCGAGCTCGCGATCTCGTCGATGTCGAGCGTCGAGGTGTTGGTGGCCAGGATGGCCCCCTCGGCACAGATCTCGTCCAGCTTGCCGAAGATCTCCTTCTTGAGCGGCATGTCCTCGAACACGGCTTCGACTACGAGGTCGACGTCCGCCACCGCATCGTAGCTCAGGCTGGGAGTAATGAGACCCATGCAGACGTCCATGGCGTCCTGAGACATCCGTCCCCGCTTCACGCCACCCGCGTAGGTCCCCTCGATGGTTTTCATGGCCCGGTCGAGACCGTCCTGAGCGACCTCGATGATGCTCACCGGAATGCCCGCGTTGGCGAAGCACATCGTGATCCCGGTGCCCATCGTACCCCCGCCGATCACCGCGGCGCGTTCGGTGGGACGCGTGGGTGTCTCCTTCGTGACCCCAGGTACTTTACCGGACTCGCGCTCGGCGAAGAACGCATACTGCAGGGCCTTGGACTGAGCGGACTCCACGCAGCGTACGAAGGTCTCCCGCTCGAACGCGAGGCCCTCGGCGAACGGCTTGTTCACGGCGGCCTCGATGCACTCGACACACGCATAGGGCGACTCGAGCCCGCGGGCCTTCCTGGCCATCTTCTTACGGAACTCCCCGAAGATCTCCGGCCGTTCGCGGTCGGCTGCCACGCGGTTCTCCAGCTCGCTGGTGCGCCGCGGGGGCCCTCCCTCGGCCGCCACCCTCTCGGCAAGTGCGACCGCGGCGTCGACCACATCAGACTCGGCCACCTCGTCGATGAGGCCCAACGCGAGCGCCTCCTCCGCTTTGATGCGCCGCCCCCCCACGATCAGGTCGAGCGCGGCCTCCGCACCGACCAAGCGAGGCATGCGCTGCGTGCCGCCCGCTCCGGGCACGATGCCCAGCGTCACCTCGGGGAGGCCCAGGCGCGTGCCGGCGGCAGCCACGCGGTAGTGGCAGGCCATCGACAGCTCGAGCGCGCCGCCCACCGCCGTGCCGTGCAGGGCCGCCACGACCGGCTTGGAGAAGGCCTCCGTCTTCTCGATCAACTCGGGCAGATTGGGGGACTCCATGCCTGCGGGCGTGTTGAACTCACGGATGTCGGCGCCCCCGCTGAAGAGCTTGCCGGAGCCCGTGATTACGGCGGCCGTCAGGGCGTCGTCTGCCATGATGCCCTCCAGCGCTTCCAGGACACCGGCGCGCACTGCCGCGCTGAACGCGTTGACCGGAGGGTTGGCGAGCGTGATGACGCCTACGGCGCCGCGAGTGGTGCATTGGACTAGATCGGTCATGGGTCTTTCAGTGTGATGCTACCAGACCGGCTCGTACCCCTCGGCTTCGAGGCTGGACTGCCGGGCGTAGACGTGAACTCGCTTGGTCGGACCCTGGGCGTTTTCCAACTCACCGCCCGCGTGGGTCCAGGAAAGAATGGCGCCCACCAAATTGTAGACGCTGGGCCATCCGCTGCGCATCAGCTCCTGAGCGAAGACCCCGCTTCGGTGACCTACCGTGCAGTAGGCCACAACGGTCTTGCCCTGGTACTCGCCGAGGTTCGCCTCGAAGTCCGAAGCGCTGATGGCGCCGGGGATCATTGACACCTCCTGCTCGTGGGGCGCGCGCACGTCCACCACCACGAGGTCGGCGTCTCCGAGGCGCTCGTTGAGTTCCTCTGCGGTGAGGTCCTCGACCTCCGGGAAGTGAGCCTTGGAGCCGTCATAGGCCTTCGCGATACGCTCGCGCTTCTGCTCGTCGGTTTTCTTGCCAAACATGAGGCTCCTCTCGAGATGTGAGCCCGGTACTTGAGTGGGGGAGGCGGCCACCAGACCGTTCCGGATTTTCGCGGCGTGGACACGCCGTGGCAAGACGACGTATCGTCCTGCCCATGAGTGCAGAATCCAGACGGGACGTCGTCCTCGTCGGTGGTGGCCATTCCCACATCCAGGTCTTCGAGCACCTCGCGCGAAACCGGCTCCCCAACGCGAGGCTGACCCTGGTGGTGGACCGGCGTATCGCCATGTATTCCGGCATGGTGCCGGGCTTCGTGGCAGGCCAGTACGGTGTACGGGATCTCGAGATCGATGCCGTTGCGCTGGCCAAGAAGGCGGGCGCTCGGATCGTGCTCTCGCCCGCCGTGCGGGTCGATACCGAACGCCAGCAGATCGTGGTCGCGGACGGTTCGCCGGTTCCCTACGACGTGGCTGCGTTCGACATTGGGTCCTCCGTAATTGGCCTGGACCTTCCGGGCGTGAGGAAACACTCGTTGCCGACCCGGCCGATCACCGATTTCGTGCACCGCGTGAACGTGCTGCTCGAGGACCTTCTGGTCGGCGAGAGGCACGAGTTCCGTGTCGTGGTCGTGGGGGGCGGGGCCGGAGGCATGGAACTGATCTTCACGCTCGAGCAACGGCTGCGGAGCGCCGGACTGGATGTCGAGGCGCTGCTCATCGAGGGCGGCCCAGGCATCGTCTACAACTACCCGGACCCGGTTCGACGGCGGGTCGAACGGGCTGCCGAGCGCCGCGGCATCACCTTGATGTGTGACACCCTCGTCGAGGCGGTGGAAGAGGGCGTGGTCGTACTGAAACACGGCGAGCGCCTCTCCTGCGACCTCCTGGTGTGGGTGGCCGGTCCGGTGGGTCATCCGGTGTTCGAGCCGTCGGGGATCGCTACCGACGAGCGGGGCTTTGCGCTCATTCGGCCGACGCTCCAACTCAAGGACCACGACAACCTCATGGGTACCGGCGACTGCGTCACCTTCATCGACTTCCCGACTACTCCGAAGGCCGGTGTCTACGCGGTGCGCCAGGGTCCCTTCATCACCAGAAACCTTCTGGCTTGGCTCGAGGGGCGGACTCTCGAGGCGTACACGCCTCAGAAGGAGTTCCTTACCCTCATGAATCTGGGCGATGGCACTGCGATCGGTGCCAAGTGGGGGGTCTCGTTCGAGGGCAGGTGGGTGATGGGTCTCAAAGACCGTATCGACCGCGCGTTCATGGGGCGGTTTCAATGACGGGGGCTCGCGGAACGGCTCGCACCCTATGTGCGCAACGTACCCGACGCGCCTATGTTGCCGCACGAGGATAGCGACTCGAACACATCAGACCAGGAGCAGGAATGAGACTCAGCGCTTCGGCGCTCGTCCTCGCCTTCGCGGCGGGGCTCGTCCTCGCCACTCCGGGATCCGCACAGGACGTGCCGGAGCCCGACCTGCTGGCGATTGGCGAGATGGCGCCCGATTTCGTCCTGACAGGGGCGACGCGGTATGGGGTTCTCCAAGATCCCGTACGGCTGTCCGACTTTCGGGGAGAGGTGGTAGTTCTGGCGTTTTTCTTCCGCGTCAGGACCCGTGGCTGAACAGTTCAGATGGAAGCGTACCGTGATCAGTACGCAAGCATCTTTCGTGGGGGCCGGGGCGTGAGCTTGATCGGCATCAGCAACGACGCGCCCGAGGCGATGGCCTCGTGGATGGCCGACGCCGACTTCCCGTTCCTGTTCGCCACGGATGTCGAGGGCCGAACGGCGGCCAGTTACGGCACGGGCCTTAGGCGCAACGCCATGGTCTCGCGCCGCACGGTGATCGTGGTGGACCCCGAGGGACGGATCAGCTACACGGCCTTCCCGTTCCGCGAGATCGATCCGACGGCTTACGAGGAACTCGGTGCGGCGATAGCCGCAGTGGCTCCAGCGCTGGACGACGCTGAGCACCAGGACTAGGTCTACTGCGTTGGGTTCAGTGCCTCGAGCACGGCGGCCTCGATGTCCTGCTGCG
>JBGMRK010000144.1:0-5608 GCA_048061375.1 Longimicrobiales bacterium
TGGGGCTGGATGGTGAGCCAGCAGGACTCCCGCGGCCTCCACTCTCGCGAGTTCAGGGTGGCGATCCCCTACGACACCCTGAGATGGGGGGTCGCGGTCTGAACCCCCTCCCCCTACTTAGGCGTGAGTCGGCCTCTCCACCGCACGACGCCGAGGCAGACGCTCCTTGCCACCTCCCAGGTGATTGAGTTCCGCCCCTTACCCGAGTAGTTTCCGCTTGGGAGCACGTCCCCGGAAGACTCCCAAGACCGCCAGGGGTACCCCACGTAGCGGGTTGAGACAGTCCCTTGGAACCTGATCCGGTTGAGACCGGCGTAGGGAGTGCGGACAATCAAGCGAGGCATGATAAGCCGTCCGCGCTAAGTGGATGGCTTTTGTTGTCGTCACCCGGCGCCGGCCCCTGAACAAGGAGCGCCACCGTGCCCAGCAACGGCAGGACCCCCGACCTTCCGAATAATCCGTCGGAGGAAGACTACGGCAGTGCCTTTCCCGGCTCTCGACGTGTGTACGTCGATGGAAGCCGTCCCGACCTCCGCGTCCCCGCGCGGGAAATCACCCTCAGTGGAGGTGAGCCACCGCTCAGGGTATATGACACGAGTGGTCCGCTGGGAGGCGATGTCCACGTTGGGCTGCCAGAACTCCGCAGTCCGTGGATCGCCGAGCGCGGCGGGGTCGAGGAGGTCGAAACGTCGTACAGGCCGTTGGACGCGGCGAATGCGGTAGAGATCCCCGAAGCGCTCAGAAACAGGCCGCTGCGTTCGACCGGGGGGCCGGTCACCCAGCTCCACTACGCGCGCAAGGGTGAGATCACTCCCGAGATCGAGTTTGTAGCGCTCCGCGAGGGAGTGGAGCCGGAGTTGGTTCGGAGCGAGATCGCGAGGGGCCGGGCGATCATCCCGTTGAGCATCAATCACCCGGAGTCCGAGCCGATGATCATCGGCCGCAACTTCAAGGTGAAGATCAACGCCAACATCGGGAACTCCGCCGTGACCTCCTCGATCGAAGAGGAGGTCGACAAACTTCGTTGGTCCACGCTCTGGGGCGCCGACACGGTGATGGACCTCTCCACCGGCAAGAACATCCACGAGACCCGCCAGTGGATCATCAGGAACTCACCCGTGCCGATCGGGACCGTGCCGATTTACCAGGCACTGGAGAAGGTGGACGGCGTGCCGGAGGATCTGACCTGGGAGGTCTACCGCGACACGCTCGTCGAACAGTGTGAGCAGGGCGTGGATTACTTCACGGTGCACGCCGGCGTTCTGCTCCGCTACGTGCCCCTCACGGCGGACCGCATGACCGGCATCGTGTCACGGGGCGGCTCGATCATGGCGAAGTGGTGCCTCGCACACCATCAGGAGAGCTTCCTCTACACGCGCTTCCGCGAGATCTGTGAGATCATGGCGGCCTACGACGTGGCGTTCTCGTTGGGAGACGGCCTGCGGCCGGGATGCCTGGCCGACGCAAACGACGAAGCGCAGTTCGCCGAGTTGAAGACTCAGGGCGAGCTCACCCGGATCGCGTGGGAGTATGACGTCCAGGTCATGTGCGAGGGCCCGGGACACGTCCCGATGCACATGATCCAGAAGAACATGGACCTCCAGCTCGACTGGTGCGACGAAGCACCCTTCTACACGCTGGGCCCCTTGGTTACCGACATCGCGCCCGGCTACGATCACATCACGAGCGCCATCGGCGCCGCCCAGATCGGTTGGTACGGCACGGCGATGCTGTGTTACGTGACCCCCAAGGAACACTTGGGCCTACCCAACCGAGACGACGTGAAGGATGGCGTGATCACCTACAGGATCGCGGCGCACGCGGCCGACCTCGCGAAGGGCCACCCGAGGGCCCGTGAGTGGGATGACGCTCTCTCCAAGGCCAGGTTCGACTTCCGCTGGGAGGACCAGTTCAACCTGGCGCTCGATCCCGTCACCGCCCGGGAGTACCACGATGAGACGCTACCGGCCGGCGGCGCCAAGGTGGCCCACTTCTGCTCCATGTGCGGGCCGAAGTTCTGCAGCATGAAGATCACGCAGGACATCAGGGACTACGTCGCCGCAAACGACCTCGCGGACGGTGCGGACGCCGTCCAAGCCGGGATGGACGAAAAGTCCAGGGAGTTTCGGGAGAGCGGCGGCGAGATCTACGTACGTGTGGATGGAGACTGACCATCTCAGCTCACGCCCAGCCTCTCGCTCGCTGTGCGTGGCGCACCGGAAGCGGGGTGACGGAACGACCGCCACCCCGCGAAGCCTCTAGCGGATACTCGCCGAACCCGTAGGCAGTGAGCCGAGGTTGCTCCCCATGGAGTACGTCATGTGGTCTACGGCGCCCGCCGGTATTGCGCCAACAAGCGGCTTGAGGGTGAACGGTGTGCTGGCGTCGTCGGGATCCGGTTCGATGGAGATGACCGCAGTGCCCCCCGCAAGGTCCGTGGGGAAGGCCAGACCTGTCGGAGCGTTGACGAGGTAATCCTCACCGGGGAACGGAGGACCATCCATCGTCCCGCTGAACGGGGCGCCGTCGTCGACCATGTCCACGGCGGTGAATGTTCCCGATGTCACCGGGGTGCCACCCATCACCACCCACCCCTCATACTTCCACCCGGCCGGCAATGTGGGAAGCGTCAGACCCGCCGCGGGCGCTCCGGAAGTCAGACTCAAGAACCAGATCCCGCTGTTCTCGTCGTTGTCCGCCCCGTTGGTCGGGGTGGCGAGAATGTAGTCTCCGGCCGCGCCGGCGAAGTCGTTTCCGAGGGCCGCGGCATGTCCCACGGAAAGGGTCGCGAACTGATTCGACACGCTTCCCGCCGCGATGTGGGTGTCGGCCGGGACGGCATCCGTGTCACCTGCGGGCTCGATGGTCAGGACGATGGAGGTGGCCGTGGACAGATCCACCCCCGTTGAGAAGGTGCTGCCGGCGATGCTCTCGCCCGATGTGGTTACGAGCGCACCCGTCGCATCGACGTTGAATTTCCCGGTAGAGACGGGTGCTCCCCCGATGATCGCCCAGCCCTCGTAGTGGAAGCCGTTCATGAGCGGCTCGAATCCCGTCAGTGTCAGTTGAAGGTCTTCGATCAGGGGCACCATGGGATCGTCGTCCCCGCTGCAGGCCGTGCCCACGAATGCCGTAAGCGCCAGGGTGGCCACTAACGTGGATCTCTTCATCGCTTTCTCTCCTTTTTCGGATGTGCATCACCGGCACAACGGCCCCCGCGTGTCCGTGGGCCGTTCGCGGAAACTCTGGATGTGCACGAGGCGTGCTAGGGATCCCAGTAGACTCAGGCAGGGCTCTCACGGAAGGCAGTAGGCCATTCTTCCGCGAGTTGCGCCTCGGGAGCAGCTGGCGCTTCACGTTTCACGAAACACCGGGGCCGCGTTTCACGCCCTGCCGGTGAAACGGCCCACGTCCGTCGTGGGGCCCGAAAGGCCCGTAATCCAACCTTCGCACTGCGGAACGGTTCCTGCATGCGAGACACGACAGCCTTCGACGCACCCAACGCGGCATTGGCGGGTACCTCGACCACCCATTAGCGTGAATCCAGGCCGAACAGCCGGCCGAAGGAGTAGATTCGTGACGCTACAGCGCTCACTCATGGCCCTTGTGGCTGCCGCCCTCTTCGCTGGGCTCGTTCCTCTCGCTGTGGTCCTCGACCAGCGTCTCCGGACTGCGCTGGAGCAGAAGGCTCGAGAGGACCTGGAGCTGGCACCGTTCGTTCTGAAGAGCCGCGTGGAGGACTTGGCGGTCGGTCGGATGATGCATGCCAAGGAGCTGAGTGGAACCCCTGGCCTCGCCGCCGCCTTGGCGAGCGGTGATGACGGGCGCGCCGAGAGTCTGTTGGCTATAGCCGCGAGCTATCCGGGTGAGCGTCCCCTCCTGGTAGGCCCAGGTGCCGAATCCTTGATGGGGCCGTTCCCTCCGGCGGCGCTCGTGGATCAGACGCGGGACGGAGGCATGCCGGTCCAGATGGTTCTGCTCGGCGACAGCCTCCTTGCAACGGTCGCCATCGCCCCGGTCATGTATGACGGCAACTGGGTCGGCGCCGCAGGTATCTGGGTCCCTGTCGACATGGACGAGTCCGCCCAACTGGCCGCACTGACTCGTACGAACGTCCTGATCTCGTTCGGCGTCGGCACTTTGGGTCCCTACTCGGGCCAGGGCGAAGCAGCCATGGGCCTCCAGGCCGCCCTGGTCGATCGAGGATCGCCGGAGGGTGAGGTTGTCGAGCTTACATGGGAGGGCGATCGGTATCTCCTTCGCACCGCCCGCCTTGATGATGCCCGGGTGACCTTCGTGAGGAATCTGAACGAGGAGATGGCCATCGTCCCAGCGCTTCGGCGGGCGGGCCTCATGTTGTTGATGGCCACTCTCGCGTTCGCCCTCGTCGTGGGTGGAGCCTTCGCGTCACGACTCGCGAAGCCGATCGGAGCCTTGGCGGCAGCTGCGGATCGGCTTGCGGCGGGTGACTTCGATACGCCGGTGCCCAGCTCGGCGATTCGGGAGGTGGAGCAGGTGCGGGAGGCCTTCGACGTCATGCGGGTCGCCCTGGCCGATCGCCTGCAAGAGCTACGGGGGGCGAACCGAGAGCTCGCCGACGGTCAGGCCAGGCTCGGCGCGCTCCAAGCCGAAATGATCCAGCGGGACCGGCTTGCCACCGCGGGACGGCTTCTCACGACGCTGGCCCACGAGATCCGCAACCCCGTTGCGAATGTTCGCAACTGTCTGGAGATCCTGCGCCGCCGAGTCGCCACCGACCCGGAGGCCCGGGACTTCGCCGACATGGCCATCGACGAGCTTCTGCGCATGCACGAGCTGGCCGAGCAAATGCTGGACCTGCACCGGCCGCGCGATCCAACCGATACCGAATGCGACGCCGGAACGGTGGCGCGGGAAGTCGCCTCATTGATGCGGGTCGGTCTGAGAGACCAGGATATCGATGTGTCGGTGACCGCCGAGGGATCCGTCGAAGCGGCCATGCCACCCGAAACGCTCAAGCAGATCCTCCTGAACGTGACGCAAAATGCGTGCGATGCGATCTCGGCGGCCGGAGACGTCCATCTGAGCGTGCATTGCGAAGCCAGGGCGGTGGTCGTGGAGGTGCAGGACACCGGACCCGGAATCCAGGCCGAGATCCTGCCCCGCATTTTCGACCCGTTCTTCACGACCAAGGCCTCTGTGGACGGGGTCGGTCTCGGCCTCTTCACGGCCGAGGGCCTCCTGCGCGGAGCCGGCGGTCGCATGACGGCGCGCAACCGCGACGACGGCCCAGGAGCGATCTTCCGCATCGAGCTTCCTGCAGCTCCCACCGGGCAGAAAGAGGTGGAGGCCTGATGGGCGCCGGCCGGCTCCTTCTGGTCGATGACGACCGCGCGTTCCGGCGTTCGACCGGAGCTCTCCTCGAGCAGGACGGGCACGAGGTCGCCGAGGCTGCCGACGCTTCGGAAGCCGTCGAAGCCCTGCGGGAGCGCTCGTTCGATCTGATCCTTCTGGATCTGCGCATGCCAGGGCTCGACGGAATCCGACTCGTGGAGGTTCTGCGGGAGTGGGGCGACGGCGTGCCCATCCTGATGATCAGTGGGTTCGGATCCGTGGAGGCCGCGGTGCA
>JBGMRK010000145.1:0-5599 GCA_048061375.1 Longimicrobiales bacterium
TTCTCGATGTACTCATCGAGTATCGCCTTGAACTCCTCGACCAGGCGGTCGCCCTTCAGCGTCGAGTAATGCTCGCCGTCCACGTAGACCGGGGCCTTTGGCTCTTCAAACGTGCCCGGTAGCGATATTCCGATGTTGGCACGCTTCGACTCCCCAGGGCCGTTGACCACGCATCCCATGACGGCCACCTCCAGCTCCTCGACGCCGGGGTACCTGGTCTTCCAGAATGCGATCCGCTCGCGGATGTGGCCCTGGATCTCCTGGGCCATTTCCTGAAAGAAGGTGCTGGTCGTGCGGCCACACCCCGGGCACGCCGTGACCTGCGGCTCGAAGCTGCGGATTCCCAGCGATTGCAGGATCTGCTGGGCGACGCGCACTTCCTTCGTACGATCGCCACCCGGCTCCGGCGTCAGCGACACTCTGATCGTGTCTCCGATCCCCTCGGTCAGCAGGGGACCCAGCCCCGCGGTGGTCGCGACGATCCCCTTCGCGCCCATGCCGGCCTCGGTCAGCCCGAGGTGGAGCGGATAGTCGCTCAGCGGGGCCAGCTGCCGGTACACCATGATCAATTCGGATACACCGGAGACTTTCGCGCTCAACACGATCTTGTCGTGGCCTAAGCCGGTCTCTTCCGCCAACGTCGCCGAGCGCATGGCGCTCTCGATCAACGCGTCGCGAAGCACCTGTGCGGCGTCCTCGGGTTGCTCCAACTCCGCGTTGGCGTCCATCATCTCGGTGAGCAGGCGTTGATCCAGCGACCCCCAATTGACGCCGATCCTCACGGGCCTGTCGTTGTCGACGGCGACCCGGATGATGTCCTGGAAGTTCGCGTCCCGGTGCTTCGTGCCCACATTGCCCGGGTTGATACGGTATTTGGCGAGCGCCTGAGCGGTCTGCGGATGCTTGGTGAGCAGCAGGTGCCCGTTGTAGTGGAAATCACCAATGATCGGGGCGTCACATCCCTTATCGGCGAGGCGCCGAACGATCTCGGGCACCGCCTGCGCGGCAGCCTCGGTGTTCACGGTGACCCGCACCATCTCGCTACCCGCATCGGCCAGGGCCTCGACCTGAGCCACGGTGGCCTCGACGTCGACCGTGTCCGTGTTCGTCATGGACTGGACCACGACCGGGTTCGTGCCCCCGACCCTCACACCACCGATGTCAACCTCGACGCTTTTTCTACGATTCCACACGATGGCGTGATTCCGACTTCCGTTCGGGATTCCTTGCCCACTCCCGGGGCTCAGCAAGCTGTCCCGAAGTTACCGAGGCCAACACCCCCTTCCAAGCTTGATGGCCCGGGCGACCGCAACCTGCCACGGCCGGAACCGTCACTCCAATCGGGGGTGTTACGGGCTCGAGTCCCCGGAACAATGCACCTGACGAACCTAACTACAGGAGGAAAGCTTGTCCGATGCGAAGATTACCGTCTCTGAGAACGGTTCATACAAGGTAGAGGGAGACGTTCCCCTCTTCGACTTCGAAGGCAACACAATCGAGACACGCGAAGGAAGGCCCTTCTTTCTCTGCCGCTGTGGAGAGTCATCCAACAAGCCGTTCTGTGACGGCACACACAAGACGTGCGGATTCGACGGGAAGTTGGCGGAGCGCTAGCTCGTTCCCCGCATCAACCCGGCCCTAATCGTCTCCATCCAGGATGCGCTCGATCTCCATGCGGATGTCCCGCAAATGCAGGCGCGTCATCGCGTCGCCGGCGCGCTCGATTGCCGCTTCAGCCAGCGCGTCCAGCTCCAGAAGCTCCCCCCGTAGCACGGGGCGCTGGTCGGATTCCCAGCGGGGCTGCTGGCGCCCGAAGCCACCCCGTCCTCCTCGGCCACCACCCGCCTCCCCAGGCGGTGGTGGGTTCAGCTGGCGCTCGACGGTCTCCAGGAAGGCACGCTGGAGATTCCTGCGGTACACGTCGATGGTGACCGTGCGCTCGTCGAGCTCGCCCCAGATCGCGCCGCGCAGATCCTCCATGAGGTCGGCCGCGGTGTAGACGTCAGACGAGCTCCGGGCTAAACCCTCGTACTCGGACAGGCGGTCCATACGGCCCTTGTTGAGCAACGTTGTGATCACGCGCGCCTGGGCCTGCCGCAGCCTCGGAATCACCCCTGAGGCCTCGACCCTGGCGAGGATCTCTGTGTCGATGAACATCTCGGGCGTTTTGAAAGCGTTGTCCGCCAAGAAGGCCATCGCCTCCTGTTGACGCTCCTTGCTGACCGGCTCGAAGCGGGGACCTGTGCCCAGGCGCTCCTGGGTCTCGGCAGCGCCGACCACAGCGGCCACGTGGCCCATGTAGCGGCCCCACTGGCTCACGGCCTGGCCGTATAGCTCATTGAGCTGCGAGTAGTCCTTGCCTTCCTTCTCGCTGACGTCGATGAGCATGTCCATCACCCGCTGGAGGTTCTTCAGCGCGAGCGTGCTGGAGTATACGGCGTCCGCGTCACCGACCGCCTCGGTCAGCGCACCCGGGTCGTTGGGCGAGTCCGAGGTCGTCCAGCGAAGCCAGGGCTTCGTATCCTGCTCCCTCGCCCACTCGTTCAACGTTTCCAGCTCATCCTCAGGGGTGGTCGCGCCCGGGATGGGCCGATAGCCCCAGCGAACGGCGAAGCGGTCGTAGGGGCCTATCCGCGGAATCAATAGTTCCGGTGGAATATTGTCCTCCGGCTGAGCCACGTAGTTCATGCGCGCGTAGTCCATCAGCGTGGACACGTGGCCCATGCGGCGCAGGAACGACACGTTTCGCAAGCTGTCGGCCGGGTACTGCGAGCTGG
Organism: Longimicrobiales bacterium; assembly: GCA_048061375.1. Lineage (GTDB taxonomy): Bacteria > Gemmatimonadota > Gemmatimonadetes > Longimicrobiales > Gaopeijiaceae > JACZXQ01. The sequence continues at coordinate 2,778 of JBGMRK010000145.1, forward strand.
CCTTCATGTTGTGCGGTAGCCCTATCGAGTGCCCGATTTCGTGAGTGACCACGTACTGCACGAGCCTGCCCATCAAGTCGTCCGGGAGCGGCAGAGTCTGGGCACGCTCGTCCAGTGGGCCCACCTGAATGACATACCAGTTCGTGAGCAGATTCATGATGTTGTGATACATCCTCACTTCACCCTTGAGAATCTCCCCAGAACGTGGATCGACGATCTGGCCGCCATTGGCGTTCGGTGTGGTCGACGGCAGCCAGTAGATGGCCGAATAACGCGCGTCGAAAAGCGAGAAGTCGGGATCCTCTTCCTTGGTGGGAGCAAACCTGCCGAAGATGGCGTTCGTGAACCCCGCCTCCTCGAAGGCCTCCTGCCACCGTTCCACGCCGGCCTTGACCCAGGGCTTCAGCCATTCGGGCGTCGCCGGATCGATCCAGTAGATAATTGGCTCGACCGGGTCGGAGAGCGCGCGGTCCGGGTTTTTTTTCTCGAGCCGGAAGCGCCTGATGATCCGCCGGGTCTCCGTCCGGTGATCCCTCGCACTATAATCGACGTTCTGGTTGCTGTTGAAGCCCACCCGGGCGTCGTAGAGCCTGGGCATCATCGGTACGTCCGGGAGACGCCGCATGCTCCAATGGATGGTGGCGGTCTGGGCGCTGGGCCCATCGGCGGCACCCCCGCGCCCCCTCGGCGCGGGAGGAGCGGGCGGACCACCCCGGCGCCGGTCCGCCGTCGGGCGATTACTCCCCGTCTGCACGGCGTGGACCTCGACGTTTTCCGGGAACGGAACCACGTTGTCGATCCATGACCGATTCGACTGGACCCCCTCGAGGCTCCCCATCTCGGCGTTCGTCGACGTGTAAAGGCTCGTCACGTCGATGACCGCCGCGCTGTCCGGTCCAAACGCCGCGACCGAGAATCGGGCGATGATCGGGCCTTGCCTCATGTAGTCCACGGTGCGGGAGATGTTGTCTTCTCCTTCGGCAGCCGCCCCGTAGAGGCGTTCCTTGAGCACGACGTAGTTCCCGTCACGCTCCCACACGACATACCGGCTCATGCGTGACCCGCCGCTGAACGTCGACGACTGTCGACTGTCGGATACGTTGCGGGCGATGAGGACCATTTCCTTGCCCAGCTCCCGCTCGGGGATCTCGAAAAAGAGATCGTCACCAACCATGTGGGTCTTGAACATCCCCTCGCGCGTCACCGCATCTTCGGTGATCACCTCGTCGTAGGCCTTGGGCCCCGAAGCCTCCTGCTGCCCTTCCCCTCGTCCTCCGCGTCCGCCCCGCCCACCGCCGGGTGGGCCCTGAAGGGAGGGGGTGGCTGCTGCTGCAGGCGGGCTTCCCCAAGTCAGCCCGACGGTCAGAACCGCCGCTAGCGCGGTGAATGCGTGGCGTAGGCGCATGTTGTCTTTCTCCGGTGCGCGTGTCGTCCCATCAACCCCCCGCTCGGCAAACCGTGCAGGGCCTGGTTAGGATGGGGAGTTAGGCTCCGTACGATAGACACGCCAAGGGGATGGGATGCTGAGGATCGCCGCGTCGCTAATGGAGCGGACTGTCTGGCTGGGCGCAAAAAGGACGTCGTGTTTCCAACAACGGGTTCAGCCCTGATCGAGCCGGAGCCTCATGTCACACCGGTCGATCCCCGGCGCATACCCGTCGGGTACGTGCGCCTCCACGACGAAGCCGAGGCGCTCGTAGAACCCGGCGGTATGCTGGCTGGTCCCAAGCAGCACCGAGAGCACAGCCGGCTCCTTCTCGATCCGCTCGAGACGCTCCTGGGTCAGCAGCCGACCAAGTCCCTTCCCATGGTGGGTGCGCGCGATCATGCCCCAGCAGAGATCGGCGGTCTTCCCGTCCTCTCGAAGCGCGTACCCTCCACAGCCGACCACCTCGCCCGAGCCCGTCTCGACCACAAGGTAGGGGCCCGGAAGTTCGCTTAGGAACTCCGCGAATTCCTGTCGTTCCCCGTCAACGAAGTAGTCGCCCACATTGGTGTCGAAGATTGCGATGCAGGCTGCATAGTCGTTCGGTGTATAGTCTCTGAGCTTCATGAGCGGTAGGTACTGCGCGACATCCGCGCGGGTCTAATCCTGCTCGTTCCGACGGAACGGTACGAACCGGACCGAAATGATGTCACGTATCTCGACCTCGCCTCCGGGCAGCTTTTCAACCACTTTCAAAATCTGGAAGGTAGACTGGTCACCCACGGGGATGATCATCCGAGCGCCAGGCTTCAACTGTTCGACGAGTGGCTCGGGGATGTGCTCGGCCCCCGCCGTGACGATGATCCCGTCGAACGGGCTCTTTTCAGGCCATCCGAGGTACCCGTCACCGGCACGGACAAACACGTTCGAAACTCCAAGTCGCTCGAGTCGCTCGGCCGCTGAGTGCGCCAGCTCCGGAATGATCTCAATCGTGTAGACCTCTGAGACCAATTCAGCCGCAACGGCTGCCTGGTAACCGGAACCCGTTCCGATCTCCAGTATGCGGTCGTCCGGCTCTGGCTGGATGAGTTCGGTCATCAGAGCGACGATGTAGGGCTGCGAGATCGTCTGAGCGAGCCCAATTGGAAGGGGTCTATCACTGTAGGCGCTGGCTCGATATTCCGCCGGAACGTACTCGTGGCGGGGGACCCGCTGCATTGCCTCGAGAACCCGTGGGTCGGTGATTCCGCGCACTTCGATCTGTTCCTCTACCATCTGGCGGCGCGCCCGCCGGAAGTCGATTTGCTGGCGGGACGGGGTGGACGCACTGGCCTGATCCGGCGGCGTCGGACCACACGACGCGCTCAGAGCGACCGCGACCGCAAGGAGCAGGTTC
>JBGMRK010000146.1:0-5598 GCA_048061375.1 Longimicrobiales bacterium
TGTTCCGCCTTGCCGGTGAGTGGTCCATCAACGACGAGACACCAGACGACTCACTAGAGCTTGCAAAGCTCGGATTGTGACCTCGAGTCCACTTCGCCTGCTACGACAATCCCGATACAATTCTCTTTCCTGATGACATCCGTCATCGAGGGCCCATAGCTCAGCCCGGTTAGAGCGCATCCCTGCTAACCATTCCGCACTGGGCGCTGCGCTCAGCAGGGAAAACCCAGGACGACAGCGAACGTCACCCTCGAGGCATACTGCTTGCTCAGAGAGCGGTGCCGGCGGGCACGATCCATTCGGTTGGCTGAGCGGTGACCCCGGCGATGAGGTCGAAGTCGTGGTCGTAGTGCAGCACCACGAGACCGGCGACCTCAGCGGCGGCAGCGATGAGGAGGTCGGCGATCTTGGCGCCGCGTTGTTGACTCCGCTCCGCAAGCTCGTCTTGGACTTCGACCGCTCGATCGAGGACCGACTGATCCATAGCGACGAACGGCCACCTCGAACGGAGCTCCCGCATCTCTCGATGCGAAACCGGACTCGTGGAGGAGAACCCGGCCTCGAGATCAGTCGGCGTACAGCGGGCCACGAGTCCGCTCTCGAGGAGCGGCTGGAGCCGGTCGGCGATTATCGGCTGGGTGATGCGTGCCAGCGCCGAGGTATCTCCCAGGTAGTAGGGCTTCAACCCCACGCGGCCTGGCGGGCGTCCGGGTCGGCCAGCTCAGCGAGATCGACTCCGCGCTCGGCGAGCAGCGTCCGACGACGCTGATCGAGAGCGAGAACCTCGTCAAAGGCGGCATCAACGGTTGCCTTCAGAGTCCCCGTACCCAGGAGCGTCCGTACGGCTCCGAGCTTCTCGTCATCGACGTCGATCAGTCGCTTGGTCATACTTCAAGGATATCCGAATCGTGGACGAAAGATATCCCCTCTTGTTGCGAGCTCCGTTGCTCGCCGAGCGCACGTCGAGGCGGAATCCAGTCCTATCCCACGGTGCGTATCGGTCCGCAGCGCACATGATCGCAACGACTCGCCAGAGATATGCTGTACACACCTCTCACGTCCTACTCAATCGTGAGTCGACAGGAATACCAGCGAATTCGAGGGCTGTGGCTCAGTTGGGTTAGAGCGCATCCCGCGTAGGATGCGCTGTAATGACCCGTTGTGCACGCGGCTCTCGAAGGCCGGAGGGCGTGAAGAGCCTTGTACAGCAAGGAAATAGGGCCCATAGCTCAGCCCGGTTAGAGCGCATCCCTGATAAGGATGAGGTCCCTGGTTCAAGTCCAGGTGGGCCCACCAAGAGAAGTCCTTGCGCCGCCAGGACTTTCTCGCGTTCGGGGGAGACGGGTCCCGGCTTGGCACCTTGTCGCGTGCACATCGCGTGCACACGAGAGACGAGGTGGACTGCCTCGCGACGCTCGGAGGCCACTTCACCGAAAGGCAAGCGTCGGCCGGAGGTCAGCTGGGCAACAGAATGTCCGGGAAGGATCGCAGCAGGTCCGACGCCCCGGGCGACGGTGTCACCTCTGAGGAGGCGCGCCCTCTCGGCTCGGCCGGGGAGTAGCTCTCATGAATAACCGATCTCCGTCTTCGCTGGACACGGTGAAGCCGAGACGCCGATACAGCTCCCGGGCGGGGTTGCTTCCAAAGACGTGGAGGCAGACGGCCTTTCCGGCCCGGTGTGCCCGATCCAGGAGCCCCAGCATCACCGCCGTACCGACACCCTGGCGCTGCCAATCGGGATGGACCTCGATCCTGGTGACGTACACCTCGCCCGGCCGGTCTTCGAATGCCACGACCCCGACGTCTTCGTCCCCGACGCTGATGACGAACGTCTGCTCCGGCTGGAACCACCGATCGAAGAACTCCCACTGGACCGCGACATCCCAAGGACCGAACAGCTCCTCCACGTAGGGACCCATCGACGCCCTGTGCAACTCGAAGAGGAACTCCCGGTCCTCCGAACCGGCCTGCCGGAGGGCGGGCTCGATCGTCATGGCCTCAACGTACCAGCGCAGTCGACGCGCCACGGACGACCGCCGAGTCCCCGCGGGAGAGGGCGTAGGCCACCTCGAGCCGGTCGGCGGCGGCCTCGTCGAGCCCTTCGAAGAGGTGCCCGTAGGTGTCGAGGGTCGTCTTGATCGAGGCGTGGCCCAGCCGTTCTTGGATCACCTTCGGGTGCTCTCCCTGGGCGATGAGGAGGGCGGCGTGTGAGTGCCGCAAATCGTGAAACGTGCAGGGCTGCCCGACGGAGGTCTCGACGGCGGGTAGCCATGTCCGACGTCGGAAGTTGCTCCGCCGGATCGGACCGCCGTTCGGTGCCGAGAACACGAGCCCGGAGCCGTCAGCGTGCGCCGCCAGGTGGGCGGCCAGGACCTCCACCAGGAACGCCGGCACCCGGACGGTGCGACGGGATGCCTCCGACTTGGGCTCGACGAAGGAGAACTGCCCTCTGGCTTCGACGAGCGATGCGGTCACCCGGATGGTGCGCCGCAGCGCATCGAATCGATCGATCCGAAGCGCCCGCAGCTCGCTGAAGCGGAGACCCGTGTAGGCGGCGGTGAGGACCATCGCCGAGTAGCGGGGGGCGACGGCCTCGGCGAGGAGGTTGATCTCCTCCGGGTCCAGGAATCGCATCTCCGGGGTCGCATGCTTCGGTAGCCTCACGCCGCGGCACGGTGAGCGGGCGATGAGACCGAACTCCACGGCGGCGTCGAGGGCGGCAGCCAGGAGCTGGTAGGCCTTGCGGACCGTCGCCGGCGCGTACCCACGGGCGTCGAGGTCGGCGACCCACTGGGCTACGTGGATTGGCTGGATGCTGCCGATGGGCCAGGGTCCGAAAACCGGGACGATGTGATTGCGAATCGTCGCCTCGTCCCTCGCCTGGGTCTGCACTCCCAGGTTCACCCTCGTCCCTTGGTACTCGGCCATCCAGTCGGCCAAGGGCGTCTTGGCCAACCGTGGGTCGGTGTACCGGCCGCGGAGCTTGTCGGTCTCCATGGCGAGCAGGTACTGCTCGGCGTCTACCTTCCGGTCGAAGTTCTTCGCCCGTTGCCGCCCCGACGGATCTCGCCAACGTGCCTGCCACACCCGTCGACCCGACCGGTGAGTCACTCGTGCGATTGCGCCCATGCTCCGCTCCTCTCTTGCGTCCGTTTCCGAATGTACGCGCCGGGTATGACATCGTTCGGGCCTCACCGTGCAGCGCGACCCTTTCATCAGGATGTCATTTCGGCTGTTCTCCCTGTTCAGAGGCCGGTCAACGGCTCGCCAACCGCCCGCGCTGGTGCCCTCCAACCTCCCGATTGGAGGGTTTCTGAAAGGGTTCGCGCAACTCTGCTGAAAGAGTGCCGGCGTCTCCTTGGTAACCATGGACGCCCGCACCCGAATCTCGTCGACGAGAGGACCGCATCGACCGGCCCCTGGAACCACACGGTGCCCCCTCGCAACGCAGACGGCCGTAACCGGTCCCCGGAAGCCCGCCGACCCCCGAGGATCGCACACGAGACCGCTCCCGACCCTCCTCGCCACCCTTAGGACCCGATCCGGAAGCCCAGTCCTCGATGTCGCCGACTCATCCCGAGCGAGGACCGAGCCCGCCAGCCCAGCCGGTCCCCGCGATATCGGTCCACGTGCGCGACCCCCAACCACACACGCACGTGCAACACAGTTGCCGATGTCTACATGTAGACAAGGAGGATCCTGATGGAACTCGCCCGGGGCACCCTGGCGAACGTCGACCGGCAGCTTCTCTCCGGGCTCGATCACGCTGAGACCCACCGTGTGGTGAGACTCCCGGCCTTCGATGCGGTGTGGTCGGCATGGAGGCGATCATCTGTTGCTACGCGATCGGCATCTCCATGGGACGAGCGATCGCCGCTCTCATCGTCTACGAGCTACGGGCCGCCGCCGGTGAGTCGAGCGGAGGCAACGGTCTGCGGCTCGCCCACCGAGCGGAGCAGCAAACGGCGGACGAGGCCCGACTGATCGCTCGTCGACGGGACCTCGACGCGACGGCCGAACGACTCGGCAGACTCGAGACCTATAGGGCCTCAGGCACCAGACGTAGAGCTCTGAGACCCGCCGAGTGAGCCGAAATCGAGGAGCAACGCATCACGACAGAACTCTCGACTGGTGTCCGCGCTCAAGCACCGGCAGAGACCAGAGCACCTCGAATCCGTTCTCATGTCGGCGCTCCCCGGTATCCTCGGACCGGAGCCAGAGGAAGTCCAAGTGACGTTTACTGACGACAAGACCGCGGTGCCGGACAAGCGTGCGGCGGAGATCGCAGGGATCAGCCGCCAACGGCTCCGGTATTGGGAGAAAACCGACCTCATCAGGCCCGACGTTGAGCGTGAGATCAGCCCACGCAACGTCGTGCGCCTGTATTCGCTGCCGCGTCTTGTCGAGCTTGTGGTGGCGTCGGAACTTCGGCACCAGGGTGTCTCCCTTCAGCACATCCGACGCATCATCGAGTACCTGCGGGAGCAGGGCTACGAGGCTCCACTCCGGGAGCTCCGGTTTGCCCTGTCCGGTGACCGGGTGCTGTTCCAACACTCCGACGGCACCTGGGAGGAATCCGGTCGGCCCTTCCAGGGGCTGATCAGGCAGGTGATCGACCTCGAGGAGATCCGGTCCCAGGTACAGCGGCGCCTTCGTCGAAGCGAGGCCGACGCGGGGATCATCGAGAAGCGCCGCAAGGTGCAGGCATCCAAACCGGTGTTCCGAGGAACCCGAGTGCCCGTGGAGGCGGTCAGGGACTACCTCGAGGCCGGCAAGAGCACTAAGGAGATTCTCGCCGCGTTCCCAAGCCTGACCGAGGAGGACATCGAAGCGGCCAAGGCCGCCTCCTCCGCGGTCGCTTAGATGCGTTTCGTGCTGGACGAAGACGTCGACGCTAGAGCAGTCGGTAGCTTCCTCCGCCATCACGGGCACGAGTGTTGGAGTGTGGTCGACGCGGGTCTTCGCGGCGCGGACGACGACGCGGTGGCGATCTACGCCGACGACCGCGCCGGTGTGCTCATCCCCCACGACACCGCGGCGACTCGCAGGCGGCGCCGGTTCACGTTCGGTCGCCATGTGTTCCTCAGATGCCACCAACTCGAGGCGGTCGAACTGTTGGAGCAGCACCTCACCGAGCTGCTGCATGAGGTGGGGCGTCGAGGCATCGGCGTCTACGAGGTGAGACGAGCCTCGGTCACGTATCACCCACCACGCTACGAGATCGACTGACGCGCCGCCTCCTCCTCCGCACCATGCCCGCATGGCATTTGAGAGGATCGCCGTCGACCCCAAACGGATGCGGGGGCGTCCCCAGCATCCGTAACACCTGCCTCACGGTGAGCACAGTGCTGGGGCAGGTCGCGGCAGCCAGCACCATCCAGGAGGCGCTCGACGCCAACACCGACGACCGCCGAGGGGAGCCGCGTGCACATCGCGTGCACATGAGAGCGAGAAACAGTGCGAGTCAACGAGAACTGATGAGCACTGAATCGCCTTGACCCACAAGGGTTTTCGCCGATTCGCTAACCCCGCCGCGACCTCCTGCGCATCCCTGATAAGGATGAGGTCCGTGGTTCAAGTCCACGTGGGCCCACCACC
>JBGMRK010000147.1:0-5578 GCA_048061375.1 Longimicrobiales bacterium
CGGAGCCTGGTGGCCGGCGACCGGGTCGCTCGTGGCACTACTCGTGGTTCGGGGCAGCCTGCGGGAAGACCCCCCCGTATGGCGGACCGTTTTGCTCGCGGCCACGCTAGGGGGCGGCCTCGGAGCTCTGGTGCAGCCCACGGGGCTCGAACCCTTGCCAGGTTGGGCCGGCTACGCCGGTTGGCTCCTCGAACGATTCGTACGTTACGGCCTGGTGGCCGGGATCGGCGTGGGCGGCGGGATCGGCCTGTTCTCGGAGGCTCGTACGCACGCCCTGCGGAAGGTAGCGGCCGCTCCAGATTACACCCGGCTCGTCCCTTGGCTCGTGGCCGGCGCCCTCGCGCTCTCCGGTGTCTCGAACCCCATCTGGATGCGGACGGAGCGCGCGGCGGACGCCTATCAGGCGGTGGCCTGGTCCGATCTCGTCGCGCTCGTGCAGGCTCAGGAGCGCGCCCACCTTCGCTCGGCGACCTTTTCGACCGACCTCGGGTCCATCAGTTTCTTCCCGGCCTTTGGTGTATCCGTAGTCGTCGGCCATGCGGATTCGACGAGCTTTTCAGCCCGGGCCAGCCATATTCGGGGCACCGCCGAGTGCCTGGTGGTATTGGATCGTGCACGGACAAGGCAGATGGACCTCACCTGCGACCGGAGAGAACGGCGATTCTGATGCGCCCCCCAGCCACGATCCGCCCGCTGACGACCGGGATCCTGGCAAGCCTGCTGATCATGGTGTCGTGTGTTCCGGCCCGGCCGTATTACGCGGCGCGCGCTACGCAACCGGCCACTCACCCCGTGCCCCAGGGCGTGCGGCAGCGTGTCGTGCTTTTGGGCGATGCGGGCGCACCGGCCGAGGGTGGCGAACCGGTGCTCGAGGCGCTCGCCGACACGGTGGCCTCAGTGCCGGACCGAACTCTGGTCGTCTTCCTGGGCGACAATATCTACGAGCGGGGGCTCCCGCCCGAAGGCCCCGGCCGGGCCGAGGCCGAGCGTCGGCTCAGGACGCTGATCGCGACGTTGGGCGATAGAGCGCGCGGCCTGTTCGTGCCTGGAAACCATGACTGGGATGAATCGGGTCCGGACGGTTATCAAGCCGTGATCCGCCAAGCCCGCCTTGTCACGGAGTCCGACCCGAGCCGGCTCCTATGGCTTCCGGAGGGTGGATGCCCGGGACCGGCCCTCGTCCCGGATCTCGCCGGAGTGTCGGTCGTGGCGCTGGACACGCAGTGGTGGCTCCACAAATATGCCAAGCCCACGACCGCCTGCACGGCCGGCGACACGGAAGCCGTCGCGCGCGGCTTGGAGTCGATGCTCGCGGAAGCCGCCGGGGACGTTGTGGTCGTGGCCCACCACCCCCTCCAGAGCACGGGCCGTCACGCGGACGATGCCTCGTGGAAGGACCACCTGTTCCCGCTTCGGAATGCCCGCGCACGGAGTTGGTTTCCGCTGCCCGTATTGGGCTCGCTCTACTACTGGATCTTCAAGCCGCTCACACGCACCGAACAGAGCCTCCAGCACTCCAAGAATCGGGAAATGCGGACCGTGCTCGACGCGGCCATGGCGTCCAGCCGTCCCTTGGTCTATGCGGCCGGGCACGACCATTCCCTCCAGGTCTTCGAAGGTGCCGGATCCGCGCGGTACGTGCTGGTCAGCGGAGCCGGGTCGGTTTCGAAGGTGACACCCGTGGACAAGAACGACCAGACCCTGTTCGCCGACGCCCGCCCAGGCTTCATGGTGCTCGACTTCATGACGGACGATTCCGTGCTCCTCAGGGTTGTGCAGCCGGGCCGAGGGGTGGTGTTCTCGCGCTGGCTCCGGCCACCGCCGTCCTAAAATCCTAGCGATGCGGCGGTATCCACATTAGGCTGCGGGCATGAACGCACCCGTACGAGCGAAACGCACCGCTGACGTTCCTCTCCACTACAACCTGGTGGAGATCCTGGAGCGCAACCTGCACGAGTCCGCCGATCGGGTCGCACTGCTCTCACCCGATCGCGAGATGACGTTCGCCCAGGTCTCGGCCGAGGCCAACAGGGTCACCAACGCACTTCGCTCGATCGGACTGAGGGCGGGAGACACGGTGGCGATCTTCTCTCCGGATTGTGCCGAATGGGCGACGTGCTTCTTCGGAACGCTCAAGGCCGGGGGCATAGCACTCGGAGTGAACACGCTGTTTACTCCCGAGGGGCTTCGCTTCGTGCTACACGACGGGCGCGCGTGCGTAGTGATCGTGCACGAGGATCTTCTCGAGACGTTCGAGCAGATTAGGGAGGACCTTCCCCTCCTCGAGACCGTCGTCGTGATCGGGCCTGACACCCGCGAGGGCGACCACAGTTACAGCGAGTGGATCGCAGACCAACCGGAGACCGCCGAGGCCGCGCTCACACACCGCGACGATTTCGCCCTCCTCAACTACTCGAGTGGAACCACCGGAGAGCCCAAAGGAATCCTGCATGCGCACAAGGACCCCCTGCTCGCCGCCGAGCTCTGGGGTGTGAACGTGCTGGGCATCGAGTCCGCCGATCGTACGCTGTCCGTGCCCCGGCTGTTCTTCACGTTCGGGCTCGGAGGCAACCTCATCTTTCCGTGGTACGTGGGAGCACAGACCGTCGTCTTCCCGGAGAGCCCACGAAAGGCGAGCACCGTCCTCGGGATGATCGTCCGGTTTCGGCCTTCCATCCTCTTCAGCGCGCCCACCGGCTACGCGACGGCGCTCGCCGTGGAGGGCCTCACCACGGACTACGACCTTTCCTCGCTGCGGGTATGCGTGTCCGCGGGCGAGGCGCTCCCGGCCGTACTCTGGCACCGTTGGCAAGGCACCGTCGGCGTGGAGATCATCGACGGAATCGGATCGACGGAGAACTTCCACATCTTCTTGTCGAACCGCCCCGGCCGGATCCGGCCGGGCAGCAGCGGCCGGGAGATAGAGGGCTTTGAGCTCGCCATCGTAGACGAGTCGGGCAACCCCGTCGAACAGGGTCAGGTTGGAAACTTGCTGGTGAAGGGAGAGACCGCAGCACTCTCGTACCTGCATGACTCGGAGAAGAGCCGAAAGAACTTCCAGGGCGAGTGGCTGCACACAGGAGACAAGTACTACATGGACGCCGACGGGTATTACTGGCATGCCGGCCGCTCGGACGACATGCTCAAGGTCGGAGGTATCTGGGTCTCGCCCGTCGAGGTGGAAAGCACGCTCATCGCGCACGACGCGGTGCTCGAGTGCGCGGTCGTGGGCATCGGCGACCGGGCCAACCTCATCAAGCCAAAGGCCTACGTGGTGTTGAACCCCGGGTACGACCCCTCCGACGCCCTTGCCGCGGAGCTGACGCAGCACTGCGTCAGCGCGATGGAGGCCTACAAGCGGCCTCGGTGGTTCGAGTTCGTCGACGACCTCCCCAAGACGGCTACCGGCAAGATCCAGCGGTTCAAGCTGCGGTAGGTGAGGCACCTCCGTCAGGTTGTCTTGGCCACTCCGGCACGTGGGGCAATGGACACAAGCCCGCGATCGGCGTTCTCCGCTTTCAGGTACGCATTAGGGTCGTGTTGCAGGGCGCCCTTCGGCAACCACGGCAAGAGCGAGCCGAGATCCTGTTCCACTTTCTCCCGGAAAAACGCCGGTAACATGTCGCTTTCGCCCTCGACATACCGGCGGAACTCGCGATCGGTGTCCAGCCTCTGGCGGTAGCTCGTGTAATACTTGATTCGCCCAAAGCCTTCCGACGACACCGCGCGCACCACGTTCATCCACTTTGGGATCTGACCCTTCGATGCAAGGAACCGGCGCCCGATCATCGGCCAGGAGAAGGCGTACTTCGACAGGCTGATCACGTGATCATAGAACTCCGGCCACTCGTAGTTGGCCGGCTTCACGTTCATCGCGTGGTTGTTGTTCAGGAAGTGGAAGGGGAACGGGAGCACGCGCCCTTGCTTCTGGTACTCGAGGTTGAGCGGGGCCGCGCGCCCAAACGCGGTCAGCAGACTGAACGCCGGGAAGGACACGGGCGACAGATCCAGAAACCTCTTCGTCAGCTCGAACGGCTCCGGGCCCTCGTCCGCATCCAGTCCCATTACGAAGTTGGTCTGGACGTACGGGATATACTCGCTGATGAGGTTGATGTGGTCGACGATGTGGCTGACCTTTTCCTCCCCCTGTTTCTTGCCGGTTTTCGACTTGTTTCCAAGATCGAACCACGATTCGATCCCAGGGAGAATGCCGCGGAAGCCGTTTCGCTGCAGGCGTCGCAAGTGGGGTTCGCTCAGCAGCGAAAGGCTGCTCTCCGCGATGAAATCGATCCCGCCTTTGGGAAGGGCATCTTCGATCGCATCCATGCACTCGTCGAACCGGATGCCGAAGTTCGGGTCGTGCCACCCCACGATCGGCCGCTTGAATTTTGTCAGGAGGAAGCGGAGATCGCCCTTCATCACGTCGTAGTCGAGAGGCTGATACGGGACGGTGGAGTCGATGCAGAAGCTGCAGGTATAGGGGCAGCCCAAGCTCGCCATCATCGGGACCATCTTGATGGTGGGCGCCTTGGCGAGAGTCTGCTCGATGTATTTCCAGCGCGCCCGGACGCCCGGAAGATCAGTTGGCTGTCCTTCGGCGCTGAGGCACACGCCCATCGGACGGTGCCGCTCGCAGTCCTGGAGCACGTCCCGGACGGTCTCCCGGTGCGTGAAGCCCAGGACGTAATCGAAGTACTTCCGTGCGTCTTCCGGATAGCACCGCGCATGCGGGCCTCCGAGGACGGTCACCGCGCCACGCGACCGGCAGAGCGCGCTCAAGGCGTAGGAGAGTTGCGCCGCCTGTGTGAAAGCCCCGATGAACACGAGGTCGCACTTTTCGGGAAGCTCTTCGGCGATGTCCTCGAAGCCGGTATAACAGATAAAAGTGACGTCATGCCCCTCCTCTTCGCACCATCCCGCGACGACCTGCGGCATGATGCTGGCGAGGTTGGCATTCATCACTCGCGCGTACAGGCGCTTGGTCGGTCGTCTCGTGACGAGATCGATGACGCCGATCCGGAGTTTGCGCACGCGGGTGCCCCCATTCGTGTCCTGGCGAGAGAGCGCTCTGCCGGGCGGGGGCTGAGGCCGAGCGATTCGGTCGGGACGAAGCGAGCAGCGACGTTGGGCTTCACGATGCCCCACGTCAAGGTCGGCGGTGCCCGTATAGCGCGGGCGGGCCACCAACCAGCCGACCCCGATCGTCACTCCATGCGCAGCGCCGTCATCGGGTCGATCTTCGTAGCCCGCCGGGCCGGTACATAGTTGGCGATCAGCGCTACCGTACCCAGAATCACCGGCACACCGATGAACGTGAGCGGATCTGTTGCGCTGATCCCGGTCCCGGCGACGAGACCGGCGATCATTCTGCTGAGCCCGAACGCGCCGATCAGTCCCACGGCGATACCGAGCAACAACATCTTCGCCCCCTGCAGGAGGACCATCCTGCTCACGTCGTCGGCCTCCGCTCCCAGCGCCCGCCGAATGCTGATCTCGGCGGACCTCTGCGACACCGAGTAGGACATGACCCCGTAGATGCCGACGGCCGCCATGACCAGCGCGAAGACGGCGAACGTGC
>JBGMRK010000148.1:0-5564 GCA_048061375.1 Longimicrobiales bacterium
GGCGGGGCGGGCCTGCCGCTGGGGCTCCGCCTGGGGATCGCATATCAACGCACACAGGCCAACACGCTCGACACTCGCAGCGACCGGGCCGAGGTCTTGGAGCAATGGCCCGACGTCACGGCTCGTATCAATCAGCTGACGATGCCCGATGGGCTCCAGCGAGTGTTGCGCCAAGTCTCGCTAAGCTCGGGTTTCCGTCGGATCCGCCGCGAGACCACCTTCGGAGGCGCTGGGCAGCAGCGGCGCTTCCAAGAGGACCGGCAGATTCCTGTCACATTGGGGCTCGCCTGGGGCGGTTCGCTCACGACCACGTACCGCGGATCGTTCCGAAGCGGCGAGGGCTTTGATCCCACCGGTGACACCGAGCGCTCACGCGCGGAGCATCAGGTGGCGGTGACGTCCTCTTTCGTGCCCCCCGGAGGCCTGGCACCCTACCTGGATCGGCCGATCAGGGCCTCCGTGCTCTACCGGTACACGCTGGAGACGAACTGTAGATTGACGGCGGGTCAGACCGACTGCGTGCCCTTCCTCGACGAGCTCATCAGGAGCCTCAACATCCAGCTGGATACATCCGTTCGGAATATGGACCTGCGCCTCCAGCTGTCCTACACGGACCGCCAGTCCTTCGTCGGACTCGAGTCGGGCTCTACGCAGTTCCAGTTCGGACTGTTCGGAACCTTCGTCATCGCAGGGGGAGCCTTTCCCGGCTGAGCATTTCGTCGCCCAGTTTCCGCGTATATCGTAAATCCATGACGCGGGCTGAAACACGGGCATTGTCGCGCGCGGCGGCTGTACTCATCCTGATCAGTACGGTGCGGATCGCCGTGGAGTCACGCCGGGGCGTGCCGCTCTTCGAGTCCGACTCGGCCAGCGTGCTCCCTGCGCTTTCGGAGGCAGTGGGAGAGGCGCGGACCGACCGGGAGCGGCGGGCTAAGCCGCTCGGGCCCTCCGAACGGTTGGACCCGAATACCGCTTCGGAGGTGGATCTCGACCGGCTTCCGGGAGTCGGCGCCGCCACCGCCCTCGCCATTGTCCGGGAGAGAGCGTCCAGCGGCGGATTCCGCTCTCCCGACGAACTTCTTCGGGTTCGAGGCATTGGTCCTACCACGCTAGAGAGGATCCGGCCTCATCTCGAGGTTTCAGTGATTCCGCGGCGATTCGCTCGGCGAACGTTCGAGAACGGGGCTCGCGCAACGGAGGCCACGAGGCGGGTCGACCTCAATCGGGCCGACTCGGCATCGTTGTTGGTGTTGCCGGGCATTGGGCCGTCGCTGGCCGGGCGTATTCTCGCGTATCGGAAACAACAGGGGCCGTTTCGACGGGTCGAGGAGCTTGTGAACGTGCGTGGGATCGGCCCCGCGACCATGGCGAAACTCGACGGCTACGTGACGGTTCGCCGTTGATCCAGGTGAGGAGACCCTCGTCGAGGCTTGCCAACGGTAGAAAACATGTGTCTTGTACCACGGCCAGGTGTAAAGGTATTCTATGGAGTTGGCTCGGCACGCGGTTTTCCCTTTCCGCAGGCAGAAATGACAACGAACGTAGCTGAGGTACGGCTTGGCGATCTCTTCGTTCGCGAAGGATTGATCAACGAAGAGCAACTTCAGGACGCTCTCAAGGACGCCAAGGACAACGGCACCCGGGTCGGGTTCTCCCTCGTCAAGCTTGGATTTGTGGCCGAGGAAGAGTTGACTCGCATGCTGTCAAAGCAGTATCGCGTCCCGGCCGTGGACCTCGAAAAGGTCAAGGTCGATCAAAAGGTCCTCAAAGTCATCGACGGTGATGTAGCGTATAAACACTTGGTTCTCCCTCTTCGGAAAGTGGGCCGAACCCTCACCGTGGCGATGGCCAACCCGACCGACATGAGTGCCCTCGACGACCTCAAGTTCATCACCCGCTTCGACATCGAGCCGGTCATTGTCGGAGAGTACACGCTCAGAAAGCACCTCGAGGACTATTACGGTGCCGACGAAGACCGCATGGCCGACCTCCTCGGCGATTTCTTGGAAGACGACCTGGAGTTCATGGAGGAGGAGGAGGAGGACGTCTCGGTAGCCTCACTACAGGAGCAGGTCGAGCAGGCTCCGGTCGTCAAATTCATCAACGGCCTATTGACCGACGCTGTGATGAAGGGTGTCTCCGATATCCACATCGAGCCATACGAGAGGGACATCAGAGTCCGGTATCGGATCGACGGTGCCCTCCAGGAGGTCATGAAGCCGCCCTACAAGATGAAGGCGGCGTTGACCTCACGTATAAAGATCCTCTCCGACTTGAACATCGCGGAGCGGCGGGTTCCCCAGGACGGGCGCATAAAGCTGCGCATGAAGCGCAAGGTCGTCGACTTCCGCGTCTCGACTTTGCCGGTGATCTTCGGCGAAAAGATCGTGCTTCGAATCCTGGACGCGGGCAACCTGACCTTCGACCTGGCGTCGTTCGGATTCGAGCCCAAGGCCGAAGCGGATTTCTTCGACGCTATTTCGCAGCCGTACGGAATGGTGCTGGTGACCGGGCCCACGGGCTCGGGCAAGACGACCACGCTCTACTCCGCGCTGTCCAAAATCAATACTGAAGAAACCAACATCATGACCGTGGAGGATCCGGTCGAGTACAACCTACACGGGATCAACCAGGTCCTCGTTCGAACTCAGATCGGGATGAGCTTCGCAGCCGCACTTAGGGCCTTTCTCAGGCAGGACCCAAATATCATAATGGTTGGTGAGATTCGTGACCTGGAAACCGGAGGCATCGCGATCAAGGCCGCTCTCACGGGTCACCTCGTGCTGTCGACGCTCCATACGAACGACACTCCGTCCACGATTACCCGTCTCATGGACATGGGCCTCGAACCGTTCAACGTGGCTTCGGCACTCAACCTGGTGACTGCACAGCGCCTTCTCCGGCGCATTTGTACTAACTGCAAGGTGGAGGCCACGTACGAAGACGAGCTCTTGGAGGCGGCTCACCTGCCTGACGACTTCCTCAACAAGGTCACCTTATACAAGGGCGAGGGTTGCGATCAATGTGGCGGGGGCGGCTACAAGGGCAGACAGGGCCTCTACGAGGTCATGGCTGTCACCCCAGGCATCCGGAAGGCGATCATGAGCTCGACCGGGACCGACGAACTGCGCGACCTCGCCATCAAGGAAGGGATGCTGACTCTTCGCATGGACGGGCTCAAGAAAATTGAACGCGGAGTCACCTCGCTCGACGAGGTTCTCAAGGAGACCTCGCATCAGGGCTAACCCAATCAAAGGACTGTGAACCCATCGAATGAACCAACCCCAAGCGCCCGCTGAGGCTGCTCCCCAGCAAAAGGAACTGAGCCTCAGAGGCCTCCTTCAAGAGATGATCCAGAAGGGCGCCTCCGATCTTCACATAACTGTTGGCGAGCGCCCCAAGATCCGCATCGACGGGGCACTGCTGGATTCCTCCATCGATCACGTTCTCGCGCCACGGGACTCATTGCAGCTCGCATATTCGATCCTCACCGAGAACCAGAAGAAGCGTTTCGAGACCGAGGATGAGTTGGATTTCTCTTTTGGCGTCCAGAACCTGTCGCGATTCCGTGGCAATGTTTACAAGCAGCGCGGCTGTGTGGCTATGGCCATTCGGCAGATCCCCTACGAGATCGTGAGCCTGGATCAACTCGGTCTGCCACATGTGCTCAAGAAACTGGCGGAGCGTCCGCGTGGCTTGGTGCTGGTCACCGGGCCGACCGGTTCCGGAAAGTCGACCACGCTCGCGGCCATGGTGGACAAGATCAACACCGAGCGGCGTGAGCACATCATCACGGTTGAGGATCCGATCGAGTTCATTCACCGACATAAGCATTGCATGGTGAACCAGCGTGAGGTCGGCGCCGACACGAAGAGTTTCGCTGCCGCGCTGAAGTATGCGCTGCGCCAGGACCCTGACGTGATCCTCATCGGTGAGATGCGGGATCTGGAGACTATTGGGGCGGCGCTTACCATCGCCGAAACTGGACACTTGGTCCTGGCGACGCTGCACACGAACTCCTGCGCCGAATCCATCAACCGGATCATCGACGCTTTCCCGTCCCACCAGCAGGCCCAGGTCAGGGCGCAGTTGGCGTTTGTCCTCGAGGGAGTGATCACCCAGACCCTTCTCCCAAAGGTGAAGGGAAAGGGTCGTGTGGTGGCCACCGAGGTCATGGTCTGTACACCTGCCATTCGCGCGGTTATCAGAGACGAGAAGATTCACCAGATTTACTCGCTCATGCAGGCGGGTAAGAAGCACGGCATGCAGACGATGAATGATTCGCTGCAGATCTTGTACATGCAGGGTACGATCAGCCTGGAAGAGGCCTTGAAGCGTTCCGGCGATCCGAACGAGTTGTTGAGGGCCGTAGGCGAGCCCGTACCGACCGACGATTAGGGAGAGTCCATGCCGACCTTTAGTTACAGCGCGAGACCCGCGGGTGGAGGAGACATCCAGCAGGGGGAGATAGAGCTTCCATCGAAGGACGAGGTCCTCGCCTTCCTCCACAAGCAGAGGATGATTCCCGTCTCGGTACGCGAGAAGGAAAAAGGAATCGAGATCAGGTTCGGAACCGGGATAAGCACCCGGGACATCGTGATCTTCACGCGGCAGTTCGCCACGATGATCAACTCCGGCCTTCCTCTCGTGCAGAGCCTGGACATTCTCGCCGAACAGACCGAGAACACGGCCCTTCGGAAGACGATCCGGGACGTGCTCTACGACGTTGAGTCCGGCCACACGCTCGCCGACGCCCTGGGAAAGCATCCCAAGGTCTTCACGGAGTTGTTCGTGAACATGGTAGCCGCCGGCGAGGCCGGCGGTATTCTGGATACCATCCTGCTACGCCTGGCAACCTTCCTGGAGAAGAACGACGCCCTGATACGTAAGATCAAGGGCGCCATGATCTATCCGGCCGTGATCTTCACCGTTGCCGGTTTGGCGGTCGTCACGCTGCTCATCTTCGTGATCCCCACGTTCAGCCAAATGTTCGAGTCTGCAGGCGTCCCGTTGCCGCTGCCGACCCGGATAGTCATTCAATTGTCGCTGATCCTTCAGGCCTACTGGTGGGCGTTGGGTGCGGGCGTGGTCGCTGCGTTCTTCCTCATTCGGTATTCGTACTCGACGGACGGGGGGAGACTCGCCATCGATAAGCTGCTCCTGGTTCTACCCGTCCTGGGCGACCTGCAGCGCAAGTCTGCCGTGGCGCGCTTCACGCGTACGCTGGGCACGCTGGTCTCCTCCGGCGTCTCGATCCTCGAGGGTCTGGAGATCACCGCAAAGACCGCGGGAAATCGGGTGATTCACGATGCGGTCATGAACTCTCGAGCATCGATCGCGGGCGGTGAAACGATCTCGGGCCCGCTCAAGGAATCGGGCGTGTTCCCGCCCATGGTGGTCCAGATGATCAACGTGGGTGAGCAGACCGGTGGCCTGGACGAGATGCTCACCAAGATCGCCGACTTCTACGACGATGAGGTCGACACGGCGGTCGAGGCGCTTCTCTCCGCGATGGAACCCATCATGATCGTGGTGCTGGGCGTGGTCGTCGGAGGCATGATCGT
>JBGMRK010000149.1:0-5469 GCA_048061375.1 Longimicrobiales bacterium
ACGTGTTCGTCGGCTACCAGGTCGCCCTGGACGACCGGATTGACTACCAGACGATAAACACATACTACGCAAGCGGATGGGGGTACCGCCGCGTCTACGGCGGTGTTGGGGCCTCCCAGGCGGTAATGAAGATCATGATGGAGTTCTCCCGGTAAGATAAGAGGCTGCAGACCCCTCAGTTTTCGGCCAAGGGGTTCCGCGGTCGCGTGGTCAGGTCTGGATCGATCCCGTACCAGCGGCTACGTGCGGTCTGTGTAGGCCAGGCGCGTCGATCGAGCAGGCCGAGCAGCTCGGCATAGAGGCGGAAGGTCACCCCCTTCTCCTCTCTCTGGCCGGTCACTGGAACACCGAAGTCCGCGCGCAGAACGTTCCTACCCGCGGCCGCTACACGGAACCGGAGCCCGACCCCCACCGAGGCCTCCCAGTCGGAGTCGGCACCGTACGGTACCCTCCCGGCCCACACCTTGCCCGCGTCGACGAAGCCGGCCAGACCGAGGTCACCAAGCGTGAAGCTCAGGCCAGGAAGCCGCTGCTCGAGCGTCGCCAAGAAGCGCCGCGAGCCCGGGAACGCGTCGTTGTTGTACCCGCGCACGCCCTCCCGCCCACCGAGCGTGAGCTGGAAGGGCCGATCCATCTTGTATCCGGCCGTGTAAAGGACTCGGCCGAAGAGCGTCGAGCTCTCCGAGAAGGTCCAATATGCCGTACCATCGATCTCCAACAACACGTCTCGCCAGCCTGTCGGACCGCCGTCATCGTCCGAAGACACGTTTCGTGCCTGGAAGTCACCCTCCGCGCGCAGGTAAAGCTTCCCGGCGCCGATTCCGATATTGCCCTGGGCCCTCGTCAGGACGTCGGAGACGTTGTCGTCTCCGGTTCGGAAGCCGGGAGCCACCGTGAGGCTAAGGTCCGAGCCCAACTGGATGTCTTGCGTGGCGGCCAGTGCATCGAGTCGGGCCTTCGTGCTGAAGCTCAGGGCCCGGACGCCGATCGTGAAGCTCACGCGGTTCGTCGCGTGGTCGCGGGCCTGAGGGGAGATCGCAGCGAGAACCTCGGCAGGGGCTTGGGTGGGCGCGTCGAAATCGTCATCGAGGACGATCTGGCCACCGGCGGTCCCGAACGGGAATCGAACGACCTCCCTAGAGAGGCCGATGCCCGCCAGGAACCGCGCTCCCACGTCGTCCCCGAAGCGAAGCTGATACGTCGCCTCGTACTGCTCCGCCTCGAAACGCAGCAGCGCCTGGGTGAACCCCAGTGACGGGTCGACAGAGTACAGAAAGTAGTCGTCCCGTCGGCGCGCGACCTGGCGGACAGCATGGCGGCCGCCTTCGCCCGTGAACGGACGGAA
This sequence comes from Longimicrobiales bacterium, assembly GCA_048061375.1. Lineage (GTDB taxonomy): Bacteria > Gemmatimonadota > Gemmatimonadetes > Longimicrobiales > Gaopeijiaceae > JACZXQ01. The sequence continues at coordinate 1,346 of JBGMRK010000149.1, forward strand.
GAGCGACTCCGAGTAGTACCAGCCGGAACCGGTATTTCCACCGTGCAGGGTGGCGTCGACTCGGGTGCCGAAAACGTTTGGTTGCCGAGCAAGGCCGCCGGTCCGCCTCCGCTCGCGGAAGGTGTTGCGGAAGTATCCGACCGAGGTTCCGGTCCCCAACAGGTTCTTCGCGTTCGCGCCGAAACCCGTGATGGCGAAGCCGCCATCGAAGGATAAGGCAATGCTCACCGAGAGCGCCCATGCGTCCACCGTCGTGACGGTGACGCGGTGAGACCCGTCCGCGAGCTGCTCGCTCTCCACCTCAGCCTCGGCGATGTACGCGAGATTCCGGAGACTCCGCTCGGAATCCTGGAGCAGGAGAGGATCGAAACAGTCCTCCTCGGCGAAGAGGAGCTCCCACCGGATCGTGCGCTCCGTGCTGGTGATGTGCACCGAGTTCAGGGTCCGGAACGCCCCACCGAGGAAGGCCTCTTTCGCCGTCTCCGCCGGACGGAATGGTCTTCCGCGATTGAAGATGACCTCCGAGATAGCGCCATTCGAGCAGGCTTGCGCCGACGCGGACAACGGAGCGGCCGTTAGGAGGCACGTCATCAGCGCCACCCGCTGGAGCGTCCCGCGGCGGCGGTCGTTCATGCCAGGCGCCTTGTCAGGCCGAGGGGTCAGTTGTCGTTCGTGGTTCATGGGAAGTCCGCGAGGACTCACGTGGCGCATGCCATGAGTGGGATGAGGGCGGCGAGAGCCGCGATTCGCCGGATGTTCATGCCTGGACTCTCCTTCTGTATCGGCGGAAGCCTTGTCGGATCGCCGTCCGACAGGCCGAGCATCTCCAAGATCCGGCTAGCCTAGCGCGATCGCCATTGGACAAAGGTCCAATTCCGAACCGCGTTAGAGACCAGTACCATCCGTCCGTTACTTACCTGCTGATCCAGGCATCGCTACCAGAGGATCCGGGCATTGCCCCATGATTCGCGGAGTTCACGCCACCATGCGTCACCTGCGGTGCGACACAGGCCTTCGATTACTCCTGAACCTGACGATGGGCGCGATTGTTGCGACAGCGGCCCCGGCCGCCCGCGCCCAGGACCTCGATCGTGTGATTCTCCGGAGCGGCAATCCGGTGGTCGGAGAGGTGAAAGAGCTACGCCGGGGCACGCTCTACTTCGATACGGACGAGATGGACGTCGTCGGCATCGATTGGGACGACATCGCCTTCCTGACGAGCAGCCAGATCTTCGAGGTCACCGATGTCGATGGAAACCAGTACTTCGGAAGCCTGGGGCCGACGACCGAGGAAGCGACGCTGGTCGTGGTTCGAAACGCGATGGCCGACACGGTGGCCTTCGCGCGCGTCGCCGAGCTGCATTCGATCGCTCAGGGATTTCTGGCAAGAACCAACGGTTTCGTCGACTTGGGGGCCAACCTTACTCGGGCGAACAATCTCGCCTCCATCCTTCTCAAGGGACGGTTCGCCTACAATGGTCCGATCTGGGAGTTGGACTGGAACGGCGACACGTACTTCCAGCGGCAGGAAACGACCACAGACGTTGGCGACGTCCGCGAGGAACAAACGCGCCTCTCGACGAGCGTGATCGTGAAGCGGTTCTTCGGGAGCTCCTGGGCCGCGAAGACCTCTGTTGCGGTCGAGCGGAACGATGAGCTGAGCCTCGACAACCGTATCCTCTTCATGCTTGGCGGTCAGTACCAGATTATCCGCAACCAGAGCCTGGAACTATACGCCGGAGCAGGCGCCGTGGTGAATGGTGAGACGTTTGCAGGGGAGAATCGCACCACATCGGGAGAGATCGTCGTCACGGCGGGCTTCGACGCGTTCGACATCGGGGATCTCGACCTCTATACGGAGGTCCGCACCTTCACCACGCCCAGCGACGGTGGGCGGTTCCGTCTGAACGTCAACGCACGCCTCTCGTGGAAGATCTTCAACGACTTCTCCATCGGAGTCAACGTGACGGAGGCTTACGACAGCCAGCCGCCGACGGCGGATGCCGGACGAGACTTCCAGTACGGGCTGACGATCGGCTGGAGCTGGAACTGATCCGCCGTGCGAGGCCATCGTAGTCCGCTCGGCGAGCCGAAGAACTGCCAGCCCCCGCCGAGACCAAACACGTAGAAGGCGTTGATCGCCAGAACGTTCACCTTCCCCAAAGTCCAATATCGCGTTGGCATCGGTCCCTCCATACTTCCCCAGATGCATCGTGATCAACATCTCCGATGCCGTGATCGATCCGGAGGTAAACCCTCCTGATGGAGGCCCCGTGAGCCCGTCATCAGACACCCTGTCCGACGCGAGAGTCTTCGCGCTTTCGTTCGACGTCGCATTGCGACTTACGTTGGCCGCATCTCTCATCATTTGGATCTTCTTCATCCTCCGCCCGTTCATGATCGTCCTTCTCTGGGCAGTCATTCTAGCCGTCGCATTCGAGGGGGCGTTCGAGAAGCTCTGCCGAATGGTGGGGGGACGAAGGCGTGTGGCGGCCACGGTGTTCTCCATCCTCGCTATCGGCCTCGTCGTGTACCCGTCGTATGTGATCGGAGGGTCCGTGGTGGGGAGCATCCGCTCGGTCCAGGGGGCCTTGGCCGAAGGAACCCTACAGGCCCCCCCTCCTCCCGAGAGGCTCCGCAACGTGCCGGCAGTGGGGGAATCGGCCTACGAGGCGTGGCTCCTGGTTTCTGACGACCTGCAGCAGGCCATGGTACAGTTCGAGCCGCAACTTCGGACTGCCGGGCGATGGCTGCTCGGGTTTCTGGCCGGCATCGGTGGCACCGTTCTCCGCACGATGCTGGCCCTCATCATCGCCGCGGCGCTCCTCGCCTACTCCGCACCGACCACCCAGGCTCTTCGGGCCGTGGCCAGACGGATCCAGGGTGACTGGGAAGAGGACATCGTCGGGATGGCTGGGGCGACCATCAACAGCGTCGCGAGGGGCGTGTTCGGCGTCGCTCTCTTTCAGGCCACGATCAGCGGTGCAGGTCTCTTCCTCGTCGAGTTCCCGGGGGCTGGCCTGATGGCCATCGCGGTGCTGGTATTGGCCATCGCCCAGTTTCCCGTTCTTCCCTTGATGATGCTGCCACTCATCTGGGGCTTCACGAGCATGGGTACGCCCGCCGCCATCGCGTTCGCCGTCTTCTGTGTTGCCGCGAGCTCCGCGGATATGCCCCTGAAGGCCATGTTTCTCGGCCGAGGCGTGTCGGTGCCGACGTCGGTGATCCTTTTCGGCGCTATCGGCGGAATGTTGAGCATGGGGATGCTGGGGCTCTTCATCGGCGCAGTCGGGCTCGCGATCGGCTACAAGGTCTTCCAGGCGTGGCTCGCCGGGGGCCGACTCCCCGATGCCAACCCAAGGGTGCAGACAAAGACATGACCACGCTACGGCCGAGTCGCTCGATAACAGGAGGGACCAATGAGCGTCGCCGACGATCGTAGGCTCTGGGGCAAGGGCGGGATCTATCACGTGCTGTTGGCGTCGCTGCTCCTGCTCATGGCCCTGCAGCCCTTCGCCGAGTTGGCCGGGGGTCTTCTCCTCCGGTTCGCGTTGGCCGGTTTGCTGTTCGCGTCCATAGCGACCGCGGCCTATCGACGACGCCTCCTGATCGTCAGCCTGGTCCTGGGAATCCCCGCGGTCGGCTTTCTCTTCGTGCCCGGTCGAGTCCCGACGGTGGCGGGAGGGTTTCTCGCCATTGCCACCCTCGTCTTCATCTGCTTCGTGATCCTGCGCCGGATCTTCAAGCATCCGGTGGTGACGTCCGCGACCGTGAGCGCGTCACTGGTCGTCTACCTCGCTTTCGGCGTCGTGTGGGCGGAGGCATACCGGCTCGTGGAGCACTTTCACGCGGGATCCTTCACGGGCCTCTCCGGGACCGGGGTCATCGACGTGCGGCGGGATCTGTACTACTACAGCTACGTCACGCTGACCACGATGGGGTACGGCGATATCGAACCAGTGAGCCCCGAGGCGCGCTCGTTGGCCATCACGGAGGCGGTCGTCGGCCAACTCTTTCTGGCGGTTCTGGTTGCCAGTCTCGTGGGGATGCACCTCGCACAGCGACAGAGCGCGGCCGACGCCTAGACCCGCGGCAGACATACAGGGTCAGTACGACCAAGGTCC
>JBGMRK010000150.1:0-5391 GCA_048061375.1 Longimicrobiales bacterium
GCGCCGAGCACGAGCGCGCCCGCCCAAGCGGGCCGGTCCTTCAGCCCGGACATGACCTCCCCGGGCGCGAAGAACATGTTCAGCGCCCGAATGGGAAGGGACGGTAGCTGGGGAACCTCAGACTCGCTGACCGGATCGACTCCATCCATGGTCTCGGGCTGGTCCATTGGGCCTCCTTCAGGTGATCCTCGTGTCCATTCGTGGCCCGAGTCCCGAGGGCCATCGCCCATATGTTTACACTACTCTCGACTCCACGCAATTCTTCATGTCAACGACTCGCGAATGCCCAAGGCCTTGGCCGTGCCTCGTCCTCCAGGTTATCGTGAGGGTTCTCGGTTCTTGGATATCGATTCGTTCAACCAGCGTGTACGGAGAGTAGGGATGAGTTTACGCACGAACCCCGATCGCATTCTCGAGAATATCGATCGGGCGCGGAGCCGCCAGGAGGAGGGGCTGCTAGCCGGTCAGGACCGGCAGGCCATTGGACGGGAACTCGAGACCGAGTTGCCGGACGTCGATGCCACGAACCCCGAACGGCTACGGCGGATTTTTGGAGTTGTCGAACGGAGCTACGTTGCGGCAGCCCAGAATCAGGAGCTTGGAAAGCTCGCCGGAAGGTTCCGGGCCGTGGGCGACATTCCGGACCACCATGCGCTCGGAGACGTCTCGATCTCCATCCAGTACATCGACTCCGCCCGCCCGGACGACCTTGGCATGGCCCCTTTCGAGATCCTGCCCGCTTCGCTGATCGAAGCGAAGAGAGAGACCAAGACGAGCCGTCCCGACGTCAACGCGATGAAGGTGCTCCGCCGCCACCTCAGGGATGGAGTGCTCGCGGCCTATAAGAAGGTGGAGCCGAGGGTTCGTGACGCGCTGCGCGACCGTGCGGACATGGGCCATGTCGCGGTCCAAGTCACGATGGATGTGCGCTCGGCCGTACCCACCATCCTCGAGGCGCTCGACGCCGACCTCGACGCGCTGGACACCGACTAGAAGGACTAGAAGGTTGCCATGAGCGGGCGCCCTGAGATTCGCCGGGCTCTTCTCGGACTCCTCATCGTGCTCGTCGCCATCCTCATCATCGGCGACCTCCTCAGGGTCGATTCTTTTCTTCGATCGTTGGTCACCTCTTCGGAACCACCCGGTGCCCGGGTTCGGAGAATCATCGGGGAGCTCCCCAGAGCGAGACGCTGATCCGATGTGTGTGAGAGCCATCGAGGGTGGAGTGGAGATCTCAGTGCGAGCTCAGCCGCGCGCCAGCCGGAGCGAGGTCGTGGGAGCGCACGGCGACCAGGTCAAGATCCGGATCGCGGCGCCGCCCGTGGAAGGGGCGGCCAACGCCGAACTCATCAAGCTATTGGCCAAGACCCTGGGCGTGAGCCGGTCCACACTCTACGTCGTGAGGGGCGAAGGCAGCCGGTCCAAGGTGGTGCGGGCCGATGGTATCGCCGTGAAGCGAGCCCGGGCGGCCCTGGGCGTCTAGGCTGGTGTCACGCGCTCCTGGAAAAGCCCCGGCCCAGGCACCCATGGCCATGCCCAGGCGGCGTGGCCAGCCTGCATCATGGTACAGAGAGCGAAGGCACTGGGCCGCCTGCTTGTCGATGCGGGATCGATCACCGAAGCGGTGCTGGAATCCGCGCTCCGCGAGCAGGGGAAAAGTGGGCATAGGTTGGGTGAGGTCCTGATACGAAGAGGCCTCACCGACGATCAGCACATTGCTCGCGGGCTGGCGACTCAACTGCGGCTGGCCTACGTAGGGCCGCCCCTGTCTCCCCAGCCTGCCGCGCTGGCTCTCATTGGACCGGACCTCGCCCGGAAGCGGGTGGTGTTGCCGCTTTCGGCTACTCCCAAGGTACTCCGGTTGGCGATGGCCGACCCTTTGGACGTGGAGGCCCTGGACGAATTCGGCTTCCGCTGCGGGCGGCGCATCGAGCCCGTGGTCGCGGCCCGCACCGCGATACTGGAGGGGCTGGCGCGGGCTTACTCCGACGAATTGGCCACCCTCGTCGGCGCGCTTCCGCGTTTCCTCGATCCCTCGGAGAGTCGCGAAGCACTCGAGGCCGCGGCGGCGGCGGCCCCGGTCGTGCGCGTGGTGGACCACGTCCTCACGACCGCGGCCGAGGAAGGGGCGAGCGATGTCCATATCGAGGCGGGTCCGCGCGGTCTGGAGGTGCGCTTCAGAGTCGACGGCGTCCTGCGCATGCGCCTCACCCTGCCGGCGGCCAGCCATGGCCCCGTCGTGTCGCGCATCAAGGTCATGGCCAACATGGACATTTCGGTAAAGCGACGCCCTCAGGATGGGGGGCTCACGTTCCGTCCCCGAGGCGTGGAGCTCCGGCTACGGGTATCGACGCTGCCTGTAGAGGGAGGCGAGAAGGTCGTGGTGCGCATCCTCGACCCGTCCGGAGCTCCGCGCACGCTGGACGCGCTCGGCCTCTCCGATCGAGACGCCAAGGTGCTCAGACGGCTCGGGGCGGCCGGCCAGGGCGTCATCTTGGCCGCGGGGCCCACGGGAAGCGGCAAGACCAGCAGCCTGTTCGCCGCGCTGGCCGAATTGAACCGCGAAGGCCTAAACATCGTCACGCTGGAGGATCCGGTCGAATACACGCTGCCCGGAGTCAATCAGGTGCAGGTCAGCCCCCGCGCGGGACTCACCTTCCCGTCGGCGCTCCGGGCCATTCTCCGCCAGGACCCCGACGTCGTCATGGTGGGAGAGATCCGTGACCGCGAAACCGCCGAGATCGCGATGACGGCCGCCGTCACAGGTCACCTCGTGATGTCGAGCATCCACACCATCGACGCGCCTGGCGCGATCGCCCGGTTGCTCGACATGGGCGTGCCTCCCTTCCTCGTCGCGGGAGGACTCACCGGCGTGGTCGCCCAGCGGCTCCTGCGGCGGGTCTGCCGCGCGTGCCGCGGGCGCGATCACGAAGCCTGCCACGCTTGTGTCGATGGCTTCCGGGGACGCACCGGCGTATTCCAGGTCCTTACGATCGATGACGCCATGCGTGAGGAGATCATTCATGGGGCGTCGATCTCGACGCTGCGCCGGTTGGCCCGCTCTCAGGGCATGGTAACGCTGGCCGAAGACGCGCGCAGACAGGTCGCGGGGGGCATGACCACCCCGCACGAGGTCGCGCGCGTGATCCATGGTGACCCGGGAGCCGCCCTTCCGTGCACCACCTGCGGCATGGATGTGCCGAGTGACGCCATGGCATGCCCGCGCTGCGGTAGACGGCGCCGGAAGGTGTGCCCATGCGGGCGCTGGACTCAGCGCGAGTGGCGCTTCTGCCCGTGGTGCGTGCGTGCTATTCGGACCTGAGATCCGCCGGGGGCCCGCTGGGGCGCCCATGTGAAACGCTACTCGAAGGCCGCCGATCTGACCGTGAGCTCGGCTATTCTTTCGAGGTTCGGCTCGACTCCGATGCCGACGCCCTCGGGCACCCGCATGGCGCCGTCGGATAGCTCGAATTCGGGCGTCACGATGTCCTGCTCCCAGTAGCGGCGGCTTGCGGAAATATCACCGGGCAGCGTGAACCCCGGCAAAGAGGCGAGCGCCAGATTGTGGGCTCGACCCACGCCGGACTCCAACATGCCACCACACCACACGGGCATGCCGGCCTCTCGGCAGAAGTCATGGATCCGCACGGATTCCCGGAAGCCCCCCACCCGGCCCGGCTTGATGTTGATGATTCTGCATGCCTTCAGATGGACGGCGAGCCGGGCATCTCCGAGGCACCGAATCGACTCATCCAAGCAGATGGGCGTGTTCATGCGGTCCTGGAGCCGTGCATGGTCGAGGTAATCGTCGTGGGCCAGCGGTTGCTCGATCATCATGAGCCCCAGGTCGTCGAGTTCCGCTATTCGTGGCGCATCGTCCATTGTATACGCCGAGTTCGCGTCCGCCATCAGCGGGGCCTCGGGGAAGCGCTCCCTCACCCGAGCGAGCATCTCGACATCCCTCCCCGGCTTGATCTTCATCTTGATCCTGGCGTAGCCCTCGGCCAGGTAACCCTCGACCTTCCGGACCAGGTCGTCGTCGGTGGGTTGGAGACCGATGCTCACACCCACCGGCAGGGCCTTCACCGAGCCACCTATAGCCTCGGCCAGCGGTACGTCGTTCAGTTTGGCCCATAGATCCCATGCGGCCATCTCGACGCCCGCGAGCGCCATGCGGTGTCCCCGGATCCACTCGACCGGGCCCAGAACATCCGACGGCGCAGCAGCATCGAGCCCGACCACCGCCGGCAACACGAAGTCGGTCAGGACGTGCCAGGCCGTGTCCGTCGTCTCGTACGAATAATTCGGCGATTCGGACTGAACGCACTCTCCCCATCCCGTGACTCCGTTGGAATGGAGCGACACCAGCACGATGCGGCGGGCCTCACTCCAGCCGCTCGAGATCTCGAAGCGTTCGCGGAGGCGCAGTCTCAGTTCCCGAAGCTCGATTCGCTCGATTCTCACCGGCTCACTTCCCTTCGTCTACCAGCAGATACTCGGAGTGACGGTCCCGTCTATAGAGCTCGAGCACTTGGTAACCTCGTTCCAGATACGTGCGGAGCGCCGCCCGAGTAGCGTGCCTCCACTCGACCGCCGCATCGGCCGAGCGGGCCTTGACCGCCTGGATGGAGGCTGGGATCGGCACCAACACCGCCCGTGCCTCCAGGTCCAGATCGGACTCGCCCGGGCGGAGCTCCTCTTGGTCGCCGCTCACTTGAAAAACCGGCACCGCGTCGCGGTCGGCCTCCGGAGCAGGACCGTGGTCACCGGCCACACGGCGGGCGACCCGGTCGGTGCCGATCATCCAGAGTGCGATCAATCGGTCGGTGCCGATCCCCTGGTGCACGGGAGAGGTCGTGTCACCGTACATGTTCTCGGCGTACTCCCGGACGATGACCCCTAGCTTCGAAAAATTCACGTGAGCGTTGCGGGATTCCAGCGGATCGAACGTCCAGTACACGGTGTCGACCCCAATGCCCAGGAGTTGTTCGCGCTGGTACGCCTTGAGACGTGGCCCGAGGCCCGCGCCGTCGAGGCCAGGCCGCACCGCGAGCATGTCAGACCAGTGCACGGTCCGGCCGTTCTCCAGGCCCGTCATGCCGTACACGAAACCCGCGAGCTCACCCGCCTCGTCGTACGCACCCACCGCGACGCCACCGAGCCGCTGCGACACCTTTAGGATGGCTACCGGTACGGTCTCAGAGAACCCGGGGCCCCAGATGGTCTCCTGAAGAGTCACACACTGCTTGAAGTCTGAGATCGACTCCATCGGACGGATCACGAACTGGGTCATGGCGTCTCCGGCCTGCTGCCCGATCCCCTCCTCGCTCGGCGCGCTGTCTCGAAGTAGAGTGCGCGAAGGTACAGCCAACTGGAATGACGCAGCCAGGG
>JBGMRK010000151.1:0-5293 GCA_048061375.1 Longimicrobiales bacterium
GGACGTCCCGTCGCACGGGCTGCCGTGCCTTCGCGCACAGGCGTCTAACACGCCCCGGGGTGTCGTCCCCGGCCAACGTCGTGAGGTCCATGCAAGTGACGGCTTTGAGTAGCCAGGCCGCCTGATTGTCCTTCTTGACGCTACGTCGGGTGCCAAGCGTTTCCGCCCGGCGCTCCACGGCGCTCCTGTTGACCCTGATCCGCCGTACCCAGTCGAGCTCCAGCGGAGTGCCTGGGTTGCGCCCGACATGCTGGGTGGCAGGATCGGTGAGGGTTTCACTGTCTCGTGTGCCGGTGCGTACCATCTGCCGCTCGTTGTGCAGCGTGTAAGGCCCCAGGACTACTCGGAGCGATGAAGGGCGTATGCAAGATAGCCGTGGTGAAGAGGTGGGTACACCCTGGTCGGTGGTTATCGCTCAGCTTACACGCCATAATTCCACACCTCATTGTGGTGAATTTCCCGACAACATCTTCAGCGTACCCCCCACAGTTATCCCAACCGGTGCGGCGCATAATTCTCAATCCTAACTCGTGGGCCAATCCCGGAGGAGGAACCGTGGACAGACCTCGCACGTCCGAGTTCGTATCCTTGGGCCGTCCATTGGCGCTTGCTGTCCTGGTCGCCACCATCCCCAGTCCCGCCCGAGCACAGGACGTCGGAGCGGATCTATTCCAGTCTACGTGTGCCGCTTGCCACACCACCGGCTCGGACCGGTTGGTAGGCCCTGGGCTAAAAGGCGTCGCCGATCGCCGGGACCGTGAGTGGCTGCTCTCGTTCATCACGACGCCCGACCAGATGATCGCCAGCGGCGATTCGATCGCGACACGCCTCTTGGCCGAATACATCGTGCCCATGCCCAACCTCGGCACGACTCGCGCACAGGCCGAAGCCATCCTCGAGTACATTCGAGGTGTGGCATCCGACGCGCCGAGCCCCACGCAAGACGACGCTCCCGCCGCAACAGAGGAACACGTCCTCTTGGGGCAGGCCCTCTTCCAGGGAGAAACGCGGCTCGTCAACGGCGGCCCCACCTGCAACTCGTGTCACGATGTGAGGAACGACGCCGTAATCGGAGGCGGGATCCTCGCCCGGGAACTCACCTCGGTGTTCACACGCCTCGGTGGAGCGGCGGGAGTCAGGGCCGCCATCGGCAGCCCGCCGTACCCGGTGATGCGAAAGGCCTACGAGAACAAACCGCTGACGGAAGAAGAAGTCGCGGGCCTCGTAGCCTTTCTCGAACGAGCGGACGCTGAGCAGGCGCTGCACCAGCCCAGGGACTACGGCATCAAGCTGTTTGGCGTTGGTGTGATCGGTACCGTTGTTTTACTCGGCCTTTACTCCCTCGCCTGGAGGAGCCGGAAGCGAGGATCGGTGAATCAGGAGATCTTCGACCGCCAGATCAGCTCCACATGACCCAACGCCATCGAACCTACGCACTCACGCTCAGCGGAGCCGTGTGACTATGGGCTGGATCAAAGACATCGTGTCTCCCCAGACGAGGAAGTGGGAGGAGTTCTACCGCAACCGGTTCCAGCATGATCGTATCGTGCGCAGCACGCACGGCGTGAATTGCACCGGAGGTTGCTCGTGGCAAATCCACGTGAAGGACGGGATCGTCACCTGGGAGACGCAGGCGCTCGACTACCCGCTCCTGGACGACAAGCTGCCGCCCTACGAGCCGCGAGGGTGCCAACGCGGGATCTCGTATTCGTGGTATCTCTACAGTCCACTCCGCATCAAGTATCCGTTGATTCGTAGTGCGCTGATCGACGCGTATCGAGCCAAGAAGCGCGAAGTGGGTGGAGACCCCATGGCCGCTTGGAAGGCGCTGCAGGAGGACACTGCCGCGCGCAAGACGTACCAGACCGCACGCGGGAAGGGTGGCTTCCGGCGCACCTCATGGGATGAGGTCCTGGAGATCATGGCCGTCGCAAACATCTACACGGCCCAGAAGTACGGTCCGGACCGGGTGATCGGCTTCAGCCCCATCCCCGCCATGTCCATGCTGAGCTACGCGGCCGGCAGCCGGTTCCTCCAGTTGTTCGGCGGCGTCAACCTCAGTTTCTACGACTGGTATTGCGACCTCCCCACGGCATTCCCCGAAATCTGGGGCGAGCAGACCGACGTGTGTGAGAGCGCAGATTGGTTCAACTCGAAGATGATCGCGGACATGGGTGCCTGTCTGAACATGACGCGTACGCCGGACTGCCATTTCTTCGCCGAATCCCGGCACAACGGGACCAAGGCCGTGGTGTTTTCTCCGGACTTCAGCCAGGTCTGCAAATACGCCGATCAGTGGGTGCCGCTGCACGCGGGTAGCGACGGCGCATTCTGGATGGCCACCACGCACGTGATCCTGAAGGAATTCCACCACGAGAAGCAGACCCCATACTTCCTCGACTACGTCAAGAAATACACGGATAGCCCCTATCTCGTGAAGCTCGAGAAGGATGGGGATAACTACAAGCCGGGCAGGCTGTTACGCGCCAACGAAATCGCCGAGTACCGCGACATTTCCAACGGCGATTGGAAGTTCGTGAACATCGACGCCTCGAGCGGCGGTTTCGTCGTGCCTAAGGGGAGTTCGGGCTCCCGCTGGGACGAGAAGCCCGGCAACTGGAACATGAAGCCCGAGAATGCCACCAACGATGAGGCTTACGATCCAGTGCTGACGCTGTTGGGCCGCACCGAGGGAGTGGCCCTGACGGCGTTCACCGAGTTCGGCCTGGACAAGACCGTGTATCGCGGTGTTCCGGTCATGGAGGTCGAGACAGTGGACGGCCCGGCCCTTGTAACTACCGTCTACGATCTCACGATGGCTCAGTACGGGGTGTCCCGCGGTTTGGCCGGCGACTACCCGGCTGACTACACCGACAATGCCGCCGCGTACACCCCCGCTTGGCAGGAGCTCTTCACGGGTGTCGCCGCGGAAACGGTGATCCAGTTCGCGAGGGAGTGGGCCAACACCGCCGATGCCACGGGCGGGAAGTGCATGATCATCATCGGCGCGGGCATCAACCACTGGTACCACGCCAACTTGATGTACCGCGCGGGAGCCATGGCTCTGATGCTCACGGGGTGTGTCGGAAAGAATGGTGGAGGCCTGAACCACTACGTAGGCCAGGAAAAGCTTGCTCCAACGGACTCCTGGGGTGCGATCGCTTTCGGAAAGGACTGGCACGGCGCCATCAGGGTCCAGCAGGCGCCTATCTGGCACTATATGAATACCTGCCAATACCGCTATGACGGCCAGTTCTCACGGTACAACACCGTCCCCGACAACGCCCTCACGAGACAGCACACCGCCGACCAGATTTACAAGTCGGTGCGCATGGGGTGGATGCCGTTCTACCCACAGTTCGATCAGAACAGTCTCGATCTCGGCAAGGAGGCGGTGCAGAGCGGTGCTGCCGACGATGACGCGGTCAAGCAGTACGTTCTGGAGAAACTCAAAGCGAAGACGCTCAAGTATGCGGTAAGCGATCCGGAGGCCGAGACCAGCTTCCCCCGCGTGTGGTACATCTGGCGCGGTAACGCAATCATGGGGAGCATGAAGGGGCACGAATACGCCCTCAAGCACTACCTCGGTACCCATCACAACTCCATCGCCGAGGACTCCGAGGAACATACCGCCGAAGTGAAATGGCACGAGGTCGCGCCCGTCGGAAAGATGGACCTCATCATCGACCTCAACTTCCGGATGGACTCCTCAGCCCTTTACAGCGACATCGTGCTACCTGCCGCGTCGTGGTACGAGAAGGCCGACCTGAACAGCACCGACCTCCACTCGTTCCTCCACCCGCTGTCGGCCGCCATTGCGCCGGTGTGGGAGTCCAAGACCGACTGGAACATCTTCCGTGACCTCGCCAAGGCCACGAGCGAGGCGGCCGCCGAGTACTTCCCGGAGGCTCAGAAAGACATCGTGTCGGTGCCCATCGCTCACGACTCGGCGGGTGAAATCTCACAGCCGGAGATCAAGGACTGGTATCTGGACGAGTGCGAGGCCATTCCCGGAAAGACGATGCACAACATCGCGGTTGTGGACCGGGACTATACGAAGATCCACGAGAAATTCATCACGCTGGGAGATCGTATCCGTACGACCGGCCTGGGCGCCCACGGCAACCACTACGACTGCGCCGACGCCTTCGACGAGATGATCGAATCCAACCACTTCCCGGTGGAGCGCAACAACGGCAGCGTGCTCCCCTCGCTCAAGGAGGACGAGTGGGCCGCCAACGCCGTCCTTCACCTCTCGACGCTCACCAACGGCGTGCTCAACGTGCGCGCCTACGAGAACGCCGAGAAAAAAACCGGCCTGGACCTGGCCCATCTGGGAGCGGGCAGCAAGGACGTACGCATCAACTACGCGGACCTGCAAGCCCAGCCGCGCCGCTACAATACATCGCCGCTCTGGTCCGGCTTGATGACGGATGGTCGAGCGTACGCTGCCTACACGTACAACGTCGAGCAGTTGGTCCCGTGGCGCACGCTCACCGGGCGCCAGCATTTCTACCTCGACCACGAAATGTACCTGGCGTACGGAGAGAATCTGCCGACCTACAAGCCCTCACCCAAGCCCGAAGCCTACGGCGACCTCAAACAGACGCTGAAGGACGGTGAGGCCCGCATACTCAACTGCCTCACGCCGCACGGAAAGTGGCACATCCACTCCACTTACATGGACAACCACCGCATGCTGACCCTGTCGAGGGGCTGCGAGCCGGTGTGGATGAGCGAGGTGGACGCCAAGGAGCTCGGCATCCAGGACAACGACTGGGTCGAGGTCTTCAACGACCACGGCGTCTATGCTGCCCGTGCCTGCGTCAGTGCGCGTATCCCAAAGGGCGTGTGCATCGTCTACCACGTGCCGGAGCGCACGATCGGAATCCCGAAGTCCCCCACCCGGGGCAACAAGAGGGCAGGGGGCCACAACAGCTTCACCCGTATCCATCTCAAGCCGAATTTCCTCGCCGGTGGCTACGGCCAGTTCTCGTATGGTTTCAACTACTGGGGGCCCATCGCTCCCAACCGCGACACGCACGTCGTCGTGAAACGCATGGACAAGGTGGTGTTCTGATGATCAGAGACTCGCGCCAGGGACGGGAGCGCTGACATGGATGTTCGCTCGCAAATCTCGATGGTATTCCACCTGGACAAGTGCATCGGGTGCCACACCTGTTCGATCGCTTGTAAGAACATTTGGACGGACCGCAAGGGCGCCGAATACATGTGGTGGAACAACGTCGAAACCAAGCCGGGAACCGGATATCCAGGCAAGTGGGAAGATCAG
>JBGMRK010000152.1:0-5150 GCA_048061375.1 Longimicrobiales bacterium
CGCGACATTCGCTTTGCCACCCGCCGGCTCTTCAAGAAACCGGTCTTCACGATCACGGCGATCGTCTCGCTGGCCGTCGGCATTGGTGCCAACACCGCGATTTTCAGTCTCGTAAACGCGATCATCATCAGGGACCTCCCCTTCGACCGTCCCGAAGAGTTGGTGGACGTCTACCAGAGCATGGCGGGCTTCTCCCACGCCACCTTCTCGTTCCCCGACATCGATGACATCAGGCGCGAGAGTGGTGAGGTCTTCACCGATGTCGTGGCGTCACGTCTCGCCTTCATCCAAACCGACGTCGACGGTGGCATCGAGATGGTGACGGGAGAGTTGGTAAGTGGGAACTACTTCCCGCTCATCGGAGTGAATGCGCAGATCGGCCGTACACTTCTTCCCGAGGACGACGTTACGCCCGATGGGCATCCCGTGGTGATGCTCGGAAACTCGTACTGGCAAAGCCGCTATGGCGGGGATCCGTCCGTCATAGGCGAGTCGATCCAGTTGAACGGCCGCGCCTATACTATTGTCGGCATCGCACCCGAGGCCTACTCCGGCAGCATCAGGGGCCTCACCCCGGCCGTGTACGCGCCGATCATGATGGTCGGGCACCTGCAGTCCAGCGACGTGGATGAGTTACAGGCGCGTAACAATCAGAGCGCCTTCGGCAAGGCGCGTCTACGCGAGGGGGTCACGGTCGCACAGGCTGAGGCTGTGGTCGCGCGCATCGCCCAAGCGCAGCGAGAGCGGTATCCAGATCAATGGACGGCGGACAACGAGATCGTACTGGTGCCCACGAACGAGGTCATCATGAACCCCATGATCGACCGCTTCCTGGCACCGGCCGCCGGCCTCATGATGGCGGTCGTGGGCCTCGTGCTGCTGATCGCATGCGCCAACCTGGCGAGCTTCCTGCTGGCCCAAGCCGCAGACCGGCGCAAAGAAGTCGCGGTTCGGCTGGCCATGGGCGCCCAGCGAGGGACGCTTATCCGGCAGTTCCTCACCGAGACGTTCTTGCTCGCTCTCATAGGCGGCCTGGCGGGCATCGCGATCGCCAAGGGCCTGCTGGCAGCTCTGGTGGCAGCCGACCTGCCGCTTCCCTTCCCGATCACGCTCGACCTCAGCTTGGACGGAACCGTGCTGGGGTTCAGCCTGTTGCTGACGGCTGGAGCGGGCGTCTTCTTCGGGCTGGTACCGGCGCTCCAGGCCACGAACCCGGACGTCGCGCCCACTCTGAAGGATGAGGGAACGGGAACACAGCGCAGGCGCGGGCCCACCCTGCGTGGTGCCCTCGTCATGACTCAGGTAGCCGTGTCGCTGATGCTCCTGATCGGCGCAGGACTGTTCTTGCGAAGCCTCCAGGCACGCACGGCGGTAGACCCGGGCTTCGGATCCGATCCTGCCGCGATCATCAGCGTTCAGGCTCCCCTGGCCCGCTACACCCGGGACGAGGCGCGCGTGTTCTTCCGGTCCCTCTTGGATGAGATCTCGGCGATGCCCGGCGTCACCGCGGTGGGAATGACCGGGGATCTCCACCTGAGCTCCATGAACAACATGATGATGGGCATACGGGTGGAAGGAGTGGAGCCGCCTCCCGGACAGGACTTCCACCTGGTCGATCAGGCCATGGTGGACCCGGGCTTCTTCGAGGCGGTAGGCATCTCGATCGTCCGTGGCAGCAACTTCGCCGCGAGCTATGAGCCCGAAGCTCCCCGCGTCGCCATCGTGAGCGAAGCCATGGCCAAGAGGTTCTTCCCCGAGGGTGAGGCCGTGGGCCGGACCTTCCAGCGTGGCGACTCCGAGTACGCAGTTATCGGAGTAGCGAGTGATGCCAAGGTGCGCTCTCTCGGTGAGGCGCCGCGACCGTTCATCTATCAGCCCTTCGACCAGGCGTTCAGCTCGGGGATGACCGTCATCGCACGAACGTCGGGCAACGCCGACAGGTTGGCGCTGGACCTGGTATCGACGGCCAGGAGCCTGGATCCGGAGATCATGATCTACGAATCCAAGACGATGGAAGCCCACTTGGGCATCATGCTGCTGCCGGCCCGACTCAGCGCCCTGGTGGTCTCGGCGTTCGGGTTGTTGGCTCTGGTACTCGCCGGTATCGGCCTGTTCGGAGTGGTGAGCTACGCCGTGTCGACTCGCAGCCGCGAGATGGGCATCCGCATGTCGCTCGGGGCCGACCCGTCCAACGTGGTCTGGATGCTCACCAAGGGGGGTATGCGGCTGGTGGCCGTGGGCGGCTTGATCGGACTGGGGCTGTCGTTCCTGGCGGCCCAACTGCTTGGCCGGCTCCTCTATGGTATAGAGTCGGCCGACCCCATGACGTTCGGGCTTGTGCCGGCCGTGATGGCCGTTGTCGCGCTTCTCGCGGCGTGGATCCCGGCCCGTCGCGCCAGCGCGATCAGCCCCGTGCGGGCGCTGAGAGCCGACTAACTACATGGCGGCGGTTCATCATCTTCACTTGGGCACCACGTACGTCCTGCCCTTCCACTCCACCCGCCGCCCTTTCACAAGGCTCCGCGTGAAGATGTAGGCTTCGACCGCAGCGCCCAGGGGATACAGCAATCCGAACCAGGGCGGCGCGCCGAAACGCCAGGCGCAGGCGAACCAGAACAGGGCACTGCCAACCGTGACGGCTTGAGCCGTAGCCGCGGGGACTCCTACGCTGAAGCCGGCCAGGTCGAGAACCACCACCACCGGCGGCACGATCCACAACAACACCACGACGGCGATCAAGGAGGGCAGAGCCACTGGCGCGAACCAGGATTCGAACGACTGTCTGGACGCCAGCGCCACATTCTTGGACCACCCCTCGATCATCGCGGGCAGCGAGCTGTACATACGCGTGGCGAAGTGATCCTCGGCCAACCGGATGTCGATGCGCTTCCCTGCCTTGCAGAGGATCTGCGCGAGGCGCTGGTCCTCCACGACCTCGCCTTTGACCGCCACGTGACCGCCTATCTCGTCGTATACGGCACGGTGGATCATGATGTACTGACCGTTCGCGAGAGCGCGGCGCCAGCGCTTCGGACCCGGGGTGGTCCGCAGGTCCGGAAAACCGAGAGCCAGCGAGAAGAAGATCTGCGGCTGCACGATCTTTTCCCAGAACGTCAGCATGATCTGCCTACCCAGCAGCGTCAGGGCGTCGGCACCGCCGCTCTGGAGGTCCGCCACGGCACGGCCGAGAAGCTCGGGATGGTGGGTGGTGTCGGCATCGGTGAAGAGCAGGATGTCACCCCGTGCCTCGCGGGCGCCCTGCGCACAAGCCCATGGCTTCCCAAGCCAGCCTTCTGGAAGCTCTGCACCTGAAAGGACCTCGTAGCGAGCAGCCTTCCCCATCTCGGCGGTCCTGGCCACCTGCGCGGTCCGGTCCGTGCTGCGGTCGTCCACGACGATCAGCTCGAAGTTCGGATAGGTTGACGCACCCACGGACTCGGCACTCGACAGGATGTTGTGTTCCTCGTTCCTCGCCGGGATAATGACGCTCACGAGTGGCGCGTCCTCCGCATCGACACCCTCCGGCCCGAGTTTCCTCGGCAGCCGAAGCCGCAGGGCCAGATACGTCAGCAGGATCAGCCATGGCGCGGCGAAGATGAGTGAGATCATGGCCTGGGGGAGTCCTCCCGCGGCGAAGCCGGGACACGGTACGTCGGGTGGTGGCGACGGGTCGCCCTCAAGTCTATGGTTGACCGGCCGAAGCACAACCGTTCACACCAACCCGTAGGAGGAGCTTTCTAGCCCGTGTTCGATCTCGAAGCCGTGCGTTCCGAGTTCCCGATCCTCCACGAGAAGACCTATTTGAACTCGTGTTCGTTGGGAGCCCTGTCGCACCGGGCGGAGTCCTACCTGAACGAATTCCTCGGCCACTGGCACACAATGGGCGCGTCGGCCTGGTATGAGTTGTGGGTGAACCGCATCGAAGACTTGAGGACGCGAGTGGCCAGGTTTCTCGGCTCTTCGCCCGATAGCCTCGCGCTGCTTCCCTCTACGTCAGCCGCATTGTCCATGATCGCCGAAAGCGTCCGGTCAGAAGGCCGGAACCGGGTGGTGTGCAGCGAGTTGGACTTCCCGACCCTGGCGTACCAATGGGCGGTAAAGCCCGAGATAGAACTCGTGGTGCTGCCGAGCGACGACGGCGTGTCGATCGACCCGCAGCGATTCGCCGAGGCGGTGGACGAGAGGACGCTGTTCCTGGCCACCAGCCACGTGCTGTTCACCACCGGCTACGTACAGGATATCGCGCTACTCGGCCGCATCGCCCGTGAGGCCGGCGCGTACTCCGTGATCGACGGCTACCAGGGGCCCGGGCAGATCCCGGTCGATCCCCGGGCCGCCGGAGTGGACTTTTACACGGCCGGCCCGCTCAAGTGGCTGTGTGGCGGCCCCGGATTATCGTATCTGTGGGTTCGACCCGAGTTGATCCGCCAACTCGAACCGCGCATCACGAGCTGGTGGGCGGCCAAGGACATGTTCGGATTCGATCTAGAGAACTTCCAGTTCAGAGACGATGCGCGTCGCTTCGAGCTGGGCACACCGGCACTGGCCACGGTGCACACCGCGCTCGGCGGTCAAGAAATTATCGACGAGGTCGGCATCGAGGCGATCCATGGACAGAATCGTGCACTGACGGACCACCTGGTCGAAGGCGCCCGGGAGGCCGGGTTCGAGCTGACCATCGCCGCCGAGCCTGAGCGGCGCTCAGCCATCGTCATGATCCAGCACCCGGACCCGCCGGCCGCCGTGGCCCGCCTGGCCGAGCGCGGCATCATCGTGGACCACCGTCCCGGCCACATACGCGTGAGCCCGCATTTCTACAACACCACTGACGAAATCGACCACTGCATCGCGTCGCTGTCCGTCTAGTCCTTCCTCGTCCAGCGCTCCCCGTCCCGTACCCGGTATTTCTCGAGAACGCGCTCGAGTGCTGCGTCCATATCGATGCCCTGCTCGTTCGCCATGCACAGCAGAACGAACAGTACGTCCGCCAGCTCCTCCGCCATGTCCTGATCGGCCTCGCCGTCCTTCTTGGGCTTGGTGCCGAAGCGGTGGTTCACCAGGCGCGCCAGCTCGCCGACCTCCTCCACCAGACGCGCGAGAATGGCGAGCGGTGGCCAGTAGCCCTCCTCGAACTGCGAGATCCACTCGTC
>JBGMRK010000153.1:0-5140 GCA_048061375.1 Longimicrobiales bacterium
ATATCCTGCCAACTCGGCTGTCGGCAACGAGTTACGAGACTTGTGACCTGCCGGAATCGCAGCTTGCCTGCCAAAATGGCAGGTCGGGCGGCGCCCTCTCGTCCACCACCGCTTTTCGGCCCACTCTTTGCTATATTGGTCACGGGGTGCTCCGCGGCGCCCGACTTCGTGGAATCGAGGCATCGAACCCGGAACGGATCTTGAGCGATCACATCGACGTGGGGGTGATAGGGGCGACCGGCATGGTCGGGAGCCGCCTGGTCGAGCTCCTTCGAGAGCACCCCTGGTTCAGGCTGGCCGAGGTGGGCGCCTCACGGCGCTCGGCCGGGCGTACTCTCGCGGAAGCCCTCCCACCTGAGGAGACCGACCTTCCCGAGTCGATACTGGGACTCGTGCTCAAGGACCCGGCGGAAACCTGGACGTCACGGCTCATCCTCTCGGCCCTTCCGGCACATGTGGCCGAGCACGTGGAGGTGGCGCTGGCAGAGGCCGGGCACGTCGTGGTCAGCAACGCCTCGGCACACCGCATGCGGACGGACGTACCCCTGGTGATCCCCGAGGTGAACGCGAGCCATCTGGAACTCGTTCACAACCAGCCCTGGTCCGGAGCGTTGGTCACCAACCCCAACTGTGTGGTCGCGGGCCTGGCCATGGCGCTCGCTCCACTGCACCGGCTGTACGGCGTCCAACGCGTAATGGTCACGACGTTTCAGGCGATTTCGGGCGCGGGTCGGCCAGGCCCCGAGGCGGACGCTGTCGTGGATAATGTCGTCCCGTTCATCCCGGGCGAAGAGGAGAAGGTGGCCCGAGAGGCCCAGAAGATCTTGGGCTCGCCGGGAGACGGCGGGGCAGCCGGCGTCGTGCCCGCCGACTTCCCGATCAGCGCCACCTGCGCGCGGGTGCCGGTCTCGCACGGTCACCTGCTGTCCATCTCGGTGGGCTTGGCTACGAAGGCCACTCCGGAGGAGGCCGCCGCCACGATCTCCCACCACGCAAGCGCCATCGAAGATTACGCATTGCCGTCCGCACCGGCTCACGCGTTGGTGGTCACCGAGACGGCCGGGCGCCCGCAGCCCAAATTGGACCGGGACGCCGAGGATGGAATGACGGTCACGGTGGGACGCCTGCGCGCATGTGAGGTCCTGGACCTGAAGTTCCTGGCACTGGCACACAATCTCTCACGCGGAGCTGCCGGTGCCGCTCTCCTGAACGCCGAGCTTTGCCACGCGACCGGAGTGACCTCACGCCGGGGCCTAGAGGCCACGGCGCAGTGAGCGGATCTCCGCTCCGTTCCCAAGAACTGGCCGACACCGAACCCCTTGCCGCCTCGCAAGGACTCGTGGTTCACAAATTCGGGGGCACGTCCCTCGATAATGCCGCACGTATCAAGAGCGTCTCAGGACTCATCGGCCTCGGCTCCGGGCACCCGGTGGTCGTCGTCTCCGCGATGGCGGGGGTGACCGCCCAACTGACCGCCTTGGCCCAAAACGACGCCGGGGAGCACGGCGTGGACGAAACGCTCGCGGAGATCGGGGCGCGCCACCTGAAGGTGGCCTCGAGCCTCGGCGCGGTCGGCGGACCCTCGCTCGCCACCCGCGTGGGCGAGATTCTCGAGGGCGTGAGGGCATCGCTGGCCCGCACCGATCTCGATAATCCGCGGGCCCGTGAGGACGAGGTCATCGCGGCGGGCGAGGATCTCTCAGCCGAGCTGGTGACCCGCGCCCTGATGGCCGACGGGGTGGACGCCACGCTTCTCGACGCGCGGCTGTTGATCCGGACGGATGAGCGTTTCGGGAGCGCGAGCCCCGACCTCGAAGAAACCGATCTCATGGTCCGCGCCGAGACGTTCCCCCTCATTGCCGAGGGACGGGTACCGGTGATTCAGGGCTTCATTGGATGCACGGCAGGCGGGCGTACGACCACTCTGGGCCGCGGGGGCTCGGACTTCACGGCCACGCTGGTAGCCGCCCCGCTCTCGGCCGATGGAGTCGTGATCTGGACCGACGTGAGTGGTATCCACACGGCCGATCCTCGGGAGGTAGAGGGCGCCCGCGCGATCCGAGAGATGGGGTTTGAAGAGGCGGTCGAGTTGGCCTACTTCGGCGCCGGCGTCGTGCACGTGGCGGCAGCCAAACACGCGGTCGCCACTAAGCTGCCCCTGTGGATTCGGGATTCCGGCGCGCAAGAGGAGGCCGGCACACTCGTGAATCCCGACCGTCGCCGTGGCGCGGAGTTTGCGGCCGTGGCCTTCAAGCCCGCGGTGATGCTGGTCAGAGTCCGTGCCTTTCCAAGTGCGATGGCGCATGGATTCCTCGCCCGGGTATTCGCGGTGTTGGGCGCACACCAGGTCCCCGTGGACCTCGTCGCCACGTCCCACAGCAGCACCGCCTTCACCATCGACCGCGAGGAAGACCTGACGGCCGTGCGAGGTGAGCTTTCGCGGTTCGCCGAGGTGGAGATCATCCCGGACCTGGCCACCATCACCGTGGTTGGGCACGGCCTGCTCAGTGAGCCCGGCATGGAGGCCAAGGCCTTCTTGGCGGTCGGGAAGACGCCGGTCCATCTCATCTCGCAGGCCTCCGACGTCAGCCTGAGTTTCGTCGTCTCCGAAGAGGACGCGCCCGAGACCGTCCGACGATTGCACGCCTCCCTCATCGAACCCCGGAGCGACACGTGAGACTCGCTCTGATCGGGTACGGCCGCATGGGTCACACTGTGGAGGACGTGGCCGTGAGCCGAGGCCATGACGTGATCCGGCGGATCGATCCGGCCTCCCCGGACACCGACGACCCGAACCGGCCGCTCGAGGATGCGGGCGTCGCGATCGTCTTCACCACGCCGGAGGCCGTGTGGGAAGCCGTGAGCATGGCGGCCGAGGCGGGAGTCGACCTCGTGGTGGGAAGTACGGGCTGGTCCGACCACCTGCCCGAGGTCGAGTCGGCCGTGCACACGGCAGGCATCGGCATGATCCACTCTCCGAACTTCTCGATGGGCGTGTACGTGTTCCGCCTCCTCGCCGGCGCCGCGGCACGCATGATCGACGGTTTGGAGGGATATGATGTCCGCATCGACGAGACGCATCACGAGCACAAGGTGGATCATCCGAGCGGAACTGCCATCGCGCTCGCGGAGATCCTCGTCGAGGGGCTTTCCTCGAAACACCGGTGGGAGGAAGAGGAGGAACGGGGTGTGGGTGCCGACGCCGGCACGCTCTACGTTACGAGCACCCGCGCAGGGGAGGTCGCCGGCATCCACGAGATCGAGATCACCGGACCGGACGACGGTCTCGCGCTGAAGCATATGGCCAAGGGGCGGGCGGCCTTCGCAAAGGGGGCGGTCGCCGCGGCGGAGTGGATCCACGGACGAAAGGGCGTCTACACCATGGACGACTGGCTCGGAGGTACCGGCCGATGACGGAAACTGGGCTCGGAGGTGTCGGCGTCGCGCTGGTGACACCCTTCACGGAAACCGGCGGCATCGACTTCGATGCGCTGCGAGACCACGTGGAGCGCCAGGTCGATGGTGGCGTGAACATGTTGGTACCATGCGGCACAACAGGCGAGAGCGTCACCATGACCGCCTCCGAGCAAGCCCAGGTCATCGAGGCCACGGTACGCGCCGCCGCCGGGCGGATTCCCGTGATGGCCGGTGCGGGCACGAACAATACCGCGGACGGAATCGATCTTGCCAAAGCCGCACGCGACGCCGGCGCGGACGCGATTCTCTCGGTGAGCCCGTACTACAACAAGCCGTCACAGGCGGGCCTCATCCGGCACTACCAGGCACTCGCCGAAGCCTCTGGGCTGCCCACCTTCATCTACAACGTACCGGGCCGGACCTCGTCCAACGTCGAGGCGGGCACGGTGCTCGAATTGGCGAAGGTCGACAACATCGCCGGGGTGAAGGAAGCCTCGGGCGACCTCGAGCAGGCCATGGCCATCCTGAGGCACCGTCCGGAGGGTTTCCTGGTGCTTTCGGGCGATGACGCCCTCGCGCTACCCCTGATAGCCGCCGGCGCCGACGGGGTCATCTCGGTCGTCGCCAACGAGGCTCCGGCCGCGATGGCCGAGCTGGTCGGGGCAGCCCTCTCCGGTGACTTCGCGACCGCCCGCGACATCCACTACCGCCTGCTGCCTCTCATGCAGGCCAACTTCATCGAGACCAACCCCGTCCCGGTGAAGGCGGCGCTCGAGATGATGGGCAAGATCCAGGCGCATCACCGGTTGCCGCTCGTGCCCCTCGGCGAACAGAATCGTGAGCCGCTCGAGCGGGCACTTCGTGAGGCGGGACTGCTCGAATGACGGACATCGACAACCTGAGGGCCGACATCGAGCGGCTTACCGGCGACCTCACGCCCGACACCGTCGAGGAGTCTCGCGCGGCCGTAGGCCGCTTGCTGACGGCACTGGACCGAGGCCACGTTCGCGCGGCCGAGAAGGGTCCCGACGGATGGACCGCCATCGAATGGGTCAAGACCGGCATCCTGCTCGCGTTTCGGGTGGGTCGGACCACTGAGATCCCGGCGACCCCGGCGAGCTACTTCGATCGGGACACGTTGCCGCTTCGTGACACGAGGGGCGTGGATGAGAACATCCGCATCGTGCCGGGAGGCAGCTCGGTGCGCGCGGGCGTCTTTCTGGCGGAGAACGTGGTGATCATGCCACCGGCCTTCGTGAACATCGGGGCCTACGTCGATCGAGGCGCGATGATCGACTCACACGCGCTCGTGGGATCGTGCGCTCAGGTCGGCTGCCGCGTACACCTGAGCGCGGGAGCGCAACTGGGCGGCGTGCTCGAGCCCGTGGGACTTCGGCCGGTCATCGTGGAGGACGATGCCCTCGTGGGCGGCAACGCCGGGGTGTTCGAAGGCACGTTGGTCGGCGCCCGGGCCGTCATCGCTCCGGGCGTGCAGCTCACAGCATCGACCACCGTGTACGATCTGGTCACCGGCGAAACCCACACCGGCGGCCCCGCACGGCCCCTGAGCATTCCCGAGGCGGCCGTCGTCGTGCCGGGGTCACGTCCGGCGAGTGGCGCAGTCGCGGAACGGCACGGGCTGCACCGCTACGTGCCCCTCATCGTGAAGTACCGGGACGAGAGCACCGACGCCGCGACCGCCCTGGAAGAGGCGCTGCGCTAG
>JBGMRK010000154.1:0-5116 GCA_048061375.1 Longimicrobiales bacterium
CGCAAGTCCATCGCGTGAACGTACTTGTCCGCCAGCTTGAAGTGGAGTGACGTCTCGTTGACGGGAAGGCCCATCTTCAAGTAATCCTCGGGCGTTCTCTGCATGTCGGTGATGACGGCTTCCCGGTCGAAGAGCAGGAACGTGCTCGACGCGAGCCGGAGGAGCGGGTGGAGCGACGTGTAGTAGTCACGTAACTCGGGGGTTTTCACGTTCGCCGCCGAGAGAAACAGCAGGGCGTAGGAGGCGTAGCCGCCGACCGCGACCATGAGGACTCGGCCGGCCAGGCGCGGGACCCTTCGCTTGCCCGTCATCCGCTTCCAAAGCCACGACGCGTAGAGCAGGAAGAGGAGAATGGTCACGGCGATCCCGGATCCGAGGGCGGTCCAGGTGTTGAGGCCCATCTCCTGATAGGAGTACACCGACCCTCGCACCAGCAACACGAACGGAAGGGTGAGTACCAGCACGACCTTGAGGGCGAAGAAGCCGAGCTTGAGAGGCACGCGCAAGAACTTCAGCCAAAGGCGTCGTGGCTTGCGCCGGATCTGGCCCAGCTCGAGATCGAGAATCCCCTCACTCTTCCCACCCATCCCACACTCCTCTCGTAAGCGAGGGCACACCGAGGCCCTTGTCCGGCGTGCCGCTTGCCGCCCCGTATTAGCCCCGTATTACCATTCGGACATTTAGGACGATCCGGCAAGGCCCACTACGAGTGCTGGGACTGAGTACCACCGCCTCAGGCGCCGACCGGAGACGGGATCGCCGACCGGAGACGGGATCAGAACGGCGCGAGCGCCGACAGGTCGACCCAGCTCCTTTGAGCCAACGGACGGGCCCGGTTGAGATTGTCGTTGTTCAGAACGGCGCGCTCAACCGCGCAACTCGAAAACGACACCACCGAGGTGCCGCCCAGGCTCTGCAAGTCGAAGTCCACATTGCTGGCCAAGACCCCGCCGAGCACTCGATTCCCGCTGCCCTGGGTCTCGAAGTTACCCTGAACGATCACGATCCCGTTGAAGATGAATCCGCCTCTCAAGTCGAGGTCGCCGTCCACCAAGAGGATGCCTTGTCCGACACCGCCGGATTGAATTCGGCCGAATGGGGCGTCGATGTGGATGATGGGGAAGTAATCTCCGCAGGCGCCGCTCGGATTCAGCGGATTACCCCAGTTGGTCGGATTGCTCGTGACACAGCCGCCGGCGAGCGTACTGTCGGGACCGGTGCCATTGATGGTACCGGACGGCAGGTGAATATCCGCCATGGCCACAAGTTGGTCCCAGTCCAGTTCCCCGAACTGCCTGAATGTTTCGTCCGAGATGGTCGGGTCTTCCTCGACCGCCGGGACCCCGGTGATGTCTGCCCCTCCGACCAGCGAAACCTGGCTCGCGTTGTCGGTGAGCAATCCAGGCTTGTCCGTGAGTGGACCGGGGCAAAACGTGTCCCAACCGGGGGGTACGTCGTCTTCCCCCCGCACTTGCGCTCCCCCCTTGATGGAGGTGGGTCCCCGTGTGGTCATGGCGGCGTTGGGCGAGATCTCCGCGGTGAAGACCCGCACGGACCTGGCCACACGCCTACTCGCGCCGGAAAGAACGGCCCCGCCTTTGGTTACGGTTCCGGCAGACTCGAGCAGAAAAAGCCGTCCGCTCATTCGAGTGATGTCCACCGACCATATCCCGTAGGAGAGCGTGTCGGTCACGGTGCGCGTCGTCCACGGTGCCATGCTCTGCGCGTCTGCCATGTTCCAGCCGTCCAAGACCTGTGACACGCCCTCCTCGGCCAGGTAAAGCGCCATGCCGGCGTTCGCACTCGCGATGCTGATCCGGGTTTCCTGCCTGGAGATGTAGAAACTGCTCACCGTCAAAACACCGACGATCATCAAGGCGAAGATGGTTATCGGCAGCGCGAAGCCATGGTCATCATGCTCTCTCATGTCACTATCCCTCCGCTTGGCAGCCGCAGGGCCGCCGCGCCTTCAGTTCCTCGGGTAGATCCTGGTTACGATCGAGTCCGAGACGGGTTTGCCATCAGTACCCAGGATACGTGACGCCGTCCGGAGCTCGATTTCAATCTGCGCCACGGCCGATCCGACGAGTGTTACCGCGTTGTTCGCGTCCAGATAGGTGAAGGCCAGCCCTCCCTCCGACTTGCCCCGGAGTGGCCCCACTAATGGTTGGGGGGAGGCACCGGCGGACCGACGCCCCAGGAAGGGTTGACCCTCGAATTCGAATAGACCGTACGTGAAGTGTTCGTAGGAACGCACCATGGCTCCGATGCGAATCGTGTCGCTCGTCGACAGCCCTTCCACGTGGACCTCTTGGGCCTTATCGAGACCCGAGCAGGCCGATGTGGTGTCGGCCGACGTGACCCTACCGGTGATCCAGCGATCGTCCGATGCCTTCAATGGGTCGTTGTCTGCCAGGGCCACGATCGAATCTCCCACGCCGAGCCACCGGCCTGCGCGCCTCAAGGTGAAGCGAGGCGGGTTCGTGGAGTAATCAATTGCGCACACGTACCCAACCTGCCTCATGGCGCGGAAGCTGATGGAATCCGTGGCCATGGTCAGGATGTCCCCGTCGCTGGGACTGATTTCGCGAAGCTCGGCGTAGAGGATGGCTAGGCCGGCTCTGAGAGACTGCTGACCCTGTACCTGAGCCGCTTGAGTGGTGTTGATGCGTTGGGTCAGGTTGACGATCTTGAACGAGCCTACAGCCAGCAACGTGCCCAGCACGGTCACCACCAACAGCTCGATGAGCGTAAAGCCACGTTCCCGCGATTTCTTCATGGTCTCAGCACCAAGAACTCGAACGTGTCCGCCACTTGTGTACTAAGCGACAGTCCCTCCGGGCCGGCTGACGACCCCGGCCCCACGGTGATCACGCGTATGCGGGTGCTCGTGTTCGTGGTGATCAGCGGGCTCCAAGCGACCGCGAAGATTCCGACTGAATCCTGGCCGACGGCGAGGCTGTCGTAAGGCATGGCCCGCACGCGTTCGATGCCCGCTTGGCGAGCGGCCGCCCGTTCGGTTGCGAGGTCGGCCTTGGTTACCGAGCGCACACCGTAAAGCATGGTGGTTCCCATCCCCAGCATGCCGATGCTCAGGATGGTGATCGCGATGATCACTTCCAGGAGCGAGAAGCCCGTTTTCCCCCATGCGTTGGGTGCCCATCGGTGCGTCATAGCTTGATCACCCTTCCGAGCGGACCGAGCACTATGGCGCTCGATTTTTCGCCGCGAACCAATTTGATGATGATGTCTGATTCGAAGGAGTTACACCCGGTCTCTCCGAATCCGCTCGGGTTCATGCATAACCGGACCCGGGTTGATTCGGACTGGAGGTCCACACCCATGGACTTGAAGTCGATGGATTCCAGGACCTCTGCCCCCACGACGACCGACGCCCGGTCTTCGGCTGTGTCGATTTCCAGCCGTGCGATCATACCGCGCTCGATGGCGTGGGCACGGGCGCGGGCGGCGAGGGACGTGAGTGTATTCGCCGAAGAGCTGACTGCCACAGTGCTTTGAACCGGCGCTACCCGTCGTACGGCCATGTCGGTCAGCGTGAGGCCGATGAGGACCGTCATCGTAACTTCAAGGATCGAGAATCCGTTTGGCTTTCTCATAACCGTGCACTCCGTGCCGCCCACGAATGCTCGTGGGCTCATCTCCGTTTTGCTTGGCGCTACCTACAGGTGCCCAGCACGCGTAGGGAGTCCAGGGCCGTGAATGCGGACCACGGCGGCGGCTCGCCAGAGCTATCTAGTGTTGGAATCTTGAGATGAGTCCCCCCCACGGGGGGATTAGCCGTCTCGATTTCGACCCGTGAGTCTAGGGAGTATCGTTTCGAACCCCTACCGGGCGATACCAGGGCCATGCCCGGCTCGACAACGACTGCGCGACTTTACGGAGCGCACTTCCAAAAAGGGAACCTTCCTGTCGGACTTCCTTTCTATTGGAAGAATTGTGCCAGTGGAGATCGGCCCGGCAAGTGGCCGACTTCCACGATTCGACTACCTTCGATAGGGGAAAACATTTCCCGATATGAGTATTTATATCGGAAGGCCTCCGGGCTCATGAGCGACGGTTACGAAGGGACTCCCGACCGCATTCGGCCGAGGTATCCGACGGGAGTCCTCCTGTTGAGCGGGGGCTGGCCTTGCGGCCCCAGAGGGGTTTCGGTCTATTCGGTTCGCACGCTTCTTTTTGCCGTTCCACCTCATCCATAACGTCCGCTCTGATGGAGACCAAACGCCCCACGAATCCTGCAGCCGAGGAGGTGCTCGGCGGCTATTTCCCCGTGCTCGACCACGGATTCGTATCGCTCATCGATTACATGGGGAGCGACGAAGATATCGAGCGGGCTGCGCGCGTGAGCTACGGGTACGGGACTCGAAGGCAGAGCCATACCCGAGGACTGATCCGATATCTTCGCCGGCACCTGCATACCACGCCGAGCGAGATGGTGGAGCTCAAGTTCCACTGTTCGATGCCCATGTTCGTGGCCCGCCAGTGGATTCGGCACCGAACGGCGTCGGTGAACGAGTATAGCGGACGTTACTCGCTGATGCCGTTGCTGTTCTACCTCCCAGAGCGGGAGAATTTTGCCCTGCAGAGCGACTCCAATCGACAGGGCCGGCAAGGGGAGTCGGCGCCCGCGGACGTCTATCGTGAGGCCGTGCGTAGGTGGGAAGAGCTACGAGATGCGGCAGCGGCTGGCTATACGTGGATGGTCGCAGAGGATGTGGCACGAGAGATTGCACGCATCGACCTGCCGTTGTCTACCTACACGCAGTGGTATTGGAAGATCGACCTACACAATCTCTTCCATTTCTTGACGCTCCGTGTCGATGATCATGCCCAATGGGAGATTCAGGAGTACGCTCGCGTCATGGCAGGGATCCTCAAGCGGGTGGCTCCACTGAGCTACGAGGCCTGGGTCGACTACAACCTTTGCGGGTCCGCTCTCAGCTTCGGCGAGTTGGCGGCGCTTCGAAGTCTTTTGGAATCCACGGAAGAGGGCATTGCGGTGCGTGAGGGCGTCGAGGCGCTCGGAAAAGACGCGCTGGCGGGCCATGGTCTGTCCGGCAGGGAGATCATTGAGCTCCAGGGTAAACTCGACCCC
>JBGMRK010000155.1:0-5080 GCA_048061375.1 Longimicrobiales bacterium
GAGGCGAACGTGTCCCAATCAACCATGTCCGAGACTCGGCGGCGTCACTACAGTGTTCCCACCCACCTGAGCGGTGGAGGGTGGGAGTCCAGGGAGTCCAGTACATCGACCTCCCATCGAGGAAGCCGCCACGCCCTATGCCTCTGGCTTCCCACCTTCGAGCTGCGCCTCGAGCTCGTCCGTTCTCCCGAGCTGGACTCCACCTCGGTCGCCCTGCTCTCTCCCAACGAAACCACCCGCCGGACGGTCTGGCAGGTCTCCGAGCGGGCCTCCCACTCCGGCGTGCGCCCCGGACAGCTCGTCTCCCAGGCGGTCTCGCTCAACCCCTCTTTGACCTTTCTCGAGCCCGACCCGGCGCACTACGACGCCACCCAGGAAGAACTGCTCGAAGCGCTCGCCGAGCTGAGTCCCATCATCGAGCCGGCGGGACGAGGGCGGGTGTTCGTGGGCATGGACGGCCTGGGACGGCTCTACGGCTCGCCGCCCCGGCAGGTGGAGCAGGCCCTGCGTACCCTGCTCCGCGTCTTCCCGCGACCGCTGGTGGCCGCCACCCGGGCGGGATGGGCTCCCGGAAAGTTCGGTGCCTGGGTAGCAGCGGCCGGCGCGGGTCCGGGTAGGCCCACCATCATCACCGACGAAGAACTCACCGCTTTCCTGGCCGAGTGCCCGGTTTCCGTCCTCCCCGTGGAGCCGAAAATGATCGAGCGGCTCGAGCGGCTGGGAATCGGGACGCTGGACGAACTGCGAGCTTTCCCCACCCCTGCCCTGGTGGGCCAGTTCGGCCCGGAGGGCCAGAAAGCCAGAGCCTGGTCCACGGGAGAGCGCATCGATCGTGTCCGGCCATGCCATCGCCCACTCCCCATTCGATCTTCCTTGGACTTCCCCACGCCGGTGGGGCAGGTGGGCACGCTCCACGGAGCGCTGGACCGGTTGCTGGAGCGAGGGCTATCACGTCCCGCAAGGCGGGGCAGAAGCATTCAAGGCGTACGCATGGACGCATTGTTGGAGGGTGGCGGATCCTGGTCGATCGAGGTCGTGCTGCGCGAGCCCACGGCCCAGCGGGAGAAGATCGCTTTCCCCGTGCGCTCGCGGATGTCGATCTCCCCCCCACCCCGAGCCGTGGAGACGCTGATCCTGGAGTTCTTCCAGTTCGGCCCCCCCACCTCTCAGATGGACATCTTCGACCGCAAGGAAGAGGGCGGACGTGAGGCGGCGGGCCGCGAGCTGGCGCAGGGCGAGGTCCCCTTCGCACTACGGGAAGCCGTGAAGGAGCTCAAGCTCAAGTTGGGATACTCTCCCCTGTATCGTGTGGTCGAAGTGGATCCATGGTCCCGCATCCCGGAACGCAGGCATGCGCTGCTGCACTTCGACCCATGAGCGAGCAGCCGTTCATCAAAGACGCACCCCCGGAACCTGGGGCGGCGCCGATGAAGCCATCCACCGAACGATTGCGTCCCTTGAGAACACCCGCGCCCGCTCGTGTCCAGGTCGACGACGAGGGGTTCCCGGTCGAGTTGTCGCGCCGGGGAAAACGGTTCCGCGTCATCTCCGTCCGCGAGCGTTGGCGCATCGACGACGAGTGGTGGCGCAATCCCATCTCACGAGAATACTACGCTTTGGTCCTGGAGGACGGCCGTCCGGTCATCCTGTACAAGGACCTACTGGGAGGCGGGTGGTTCAGCCAATGATCATCGTTCGCATCGAGTTCCTGCGCCGTAAAAAAGAGCGCATCCTCCTCCATCTGGACTCGGGCGAGCCTGTCGAGCTCGCCCTGGAGGTGCTGGAACGCCACAGCCTCGGAACCGGCGACACCATCGCACCCCGCACGCTTCGTACCCTCGTCGAGGACGACTCGAAGTGGCGGGTCCGCCAGGCCGCGCTCCACCTCCTGTCGTATCGCACCCGCGGAACCCAGGAGCTCAGGCGACGCCTCCGGGAGAAGGGCTTTCGGACCCCCCTCATCAAGCAGTGCCTGGAGACGCTCTCCGAGCAGGGCCTGCTCGACGATCGGGCCTTCGCGGCCTCCTATGCGCGGAGCCACATTTCCGCCCGGCCCCGGGGGCCCTTTCGTATCGAGCAGGAACTCCGCAAGAAGGGCGTCGCTCCCGAGGTGGCCCATGACGCGGTGGCGGATGTGCTCCAAGCCGCGGGTATCACCGAGTCCGCCCTCGCTCGGAAGGCTCTCGAGAAGTGGATCCGCAGCCAGAGCCTGGACACGCTGGACGCCCTCGGTTCGTCCTCGCCGTCGCCGGATCGCGAGAAGGTTCGACGGCGACTCTACGGGTTCCTCACCCGCCGAGGCTTCGGCCCCGGCACCGCCCGCGCCACGCTCGAAGAGGCGGGATCGCTGATCCCTCAAGCCTAGCCGTCATTCGCTTTCGTTCTAGTTTCCACGGATGGAAGCCATTCTAAACGACATCGGCACGTGGATTCAGTCGATCGGCCCGTGGGCGTATGTGTTCGCCCCCCTGCTGATGATGACGGTCGCCATCGTGCCGATTCCCGCCGAGATTCCCGCCTTTCTGAACGGCCTCATGTTCGGCCCGTGGGTCGGCACCCTGATCACCTGGGGAGGCGCGCTGGTAGGCGCCCAGATCAGCTTCGAGCTGGCAAGAAAATGGGGCCGCCCGTTGGCCGAACGGTTCGTCCCGGCCAAGTCCCTGAACGCGGTGGACGGCGCTCTCGACCGGGGCGACTGGTGGGGCATTCTGCTCCCCCGGTTCATCCCGTTGCTCCCGTTCACGGCCATCGATTGGGGGCTGGGCCTCACGACGGTGCCACGCTGGAGGTTCTTCTGGACGACGGCGGTCGGCATCCTCCCGGGCGCCTTCGTGTTCACATCCACGGGCGCCGGGCTTCCCTTCCTGCTGGAGCGCTTTCCGGTCGCCACGTGGGCCACCGCGGGGGCGTTGCTGCTGTTTGGAGCCTACAAGCTCTGGGCCACGCGGTCCCGGAGCGACCCTCCACCTCCGCCGGCCTACCAGGCAATCCCGTAGTCGTCGCCGTAATGGCTGGAGCCGCCCCAGAAACTCCCTTGCTCCCAATCGAAGTAGATGGCGTTGATGGGGCCGGACGTGCGTTCGGCGAACCTTAGCCGGTAGCCCATATCCCGGAGCGCCTGCCTCACCCAGGGCGGCGTGGCCTCCTGCAGCAGCATACGGCCCGGGCTCGACTCGTGATCGCCGAACGAACCGCGCATCTGCGACGAGTTCATGTTGGCGGCTTCGGCGGCCTGCTGAACGTTCATGCCGAACTCGACCACGTTCAGGAAGAACTGGAGTAGGTTCTGGTCCTGGCTGTCTCCACCTTGCACGGCGAACGACAGGAACGGCTTGCCGTCCTTGAGCGCCAGGCTCGGGGTCAGCGTGGCCCGGGGCCGCTTGCCCGGCTCGACCACGTTGTAGGGGTTCTCGGCCTCGTCCAGCACAAAGCTCTGCGCCCGCTGGCTCATGCCGACGCCCGTACGGCCCGCGATCACCGCGGGAACCCATCCCCCGCTGGGCGTTATGGACACCACCCAACCCTCCTCGTCCGCCGCCTCGATGGACGTGGTGCCCCGGTAGAAGTCCTCGTCGAAGTCGGCCATCGCCTGCGGGCCCGCCGCCTCGGTGACCGGCCGAGCGGTCGAGTTCCATCGTTCGAGGTAGTTGAGGAAGGGGTTCGTGCCGCCCTGGAAGGGGTACGGATCGCCCGGCCCCACGTTGGGGTCGTTACGCTCCCAGTTGATCTGCTCGGCACGGGCCTTGGCGTACTCCTTCGACAGGAGGCCCTCCAGCGGCTCCTCGGGTGGGAAGTACGGGTCGCCGTAATAGAAGTCACGGTCCGCGAACGCCAGGTTCATGGTTTGGTAGAGGGTGTGCAGGTAGCGCGTGCTGTTGTAGCCCATCGCCTTCAAATCGAAGTTCTCCAGGATGTTGAGCATCTGGAGAAGCACCGGACCCTGCACCCAGCTCGTCAGCTTATAGACGTCGATGCCCTTGTAGTTGGTCTTGACCGGTTCTTCGATGTAGACCTGCCAGTTGTCCAGGTCCTCCATCGTCATCGTAGAGCCCTCTTCCCTGGCTCCCCGGATGAACTCTTCGGCGATGTCCCCCCGGTAGAACCGGTCGTAGGCCGCATAAATCGCCTCTTTGCGGCTGGCACCGCGCGCCAGGGCCTCCGCTTCGGCCTCCACGAGCTTGTCGAGCGTGGCCTCGAGGTCGGGCTGCCGGAAAATCTCGCCGGCGCGAGGGGCGGGGTTCTCCATGTCGTCGGGATGGGTCAGGTAGACCTCGCGGGAGTACCGCCACTGCCTGATCCGTTCCGCTTCGCGGAGGATGCGGTCGGCCGTGCCCGCCTCCATAGGATAGCCCTGGGCCATCTGGATCGCAGGCGCCAGCACCTCAGCGAGGCTCAGCCGACCCCACTCGGCCACCATGGTCATCAGCCCCCCGGGAGTGCCGGGCGTCACCGCGGCAAGCGCGCCGAACTCGGGCGGATGCTCCAGTCCCTGGTCGCGGAAGAACTCCGCCGTGGCTCCGGACGGCGCCACGCCCAACGCGTTGATGCCGATGACTTTTTGCGTATTGGGGTTGTAGATCAGCGCCTGCGTCTCACCGCCCCAACTCAGCACGTCCCACATGGTAGCGGTGGCCGCCAGCATGGCGGCCGCAGCGTCCACGGCGTTGCCACCCTTCTGGAAAATCATCGAGCCCGCCGTGGCGCCGAGCGGTTTACCCGTGATGGCGATCCAGTGACGGCCCTGCAGGACGGGCTTGGCCGTGCGCTGTGCGGAAACCGAGACGGGGCCCAGAAGCGCCGCCGCCATCACCAACCCGAAAAAAGCCGTCGCCGATCTCATCGTCGTACGCACCGTCTACCTCCTCCGAAGTCGGGGATCGCCGGCCTCGCCGTCGGCGGGTCGACGTGGGCGTCCCCGGGCAGGTCATGAGGGGAGCAAGGTACGGCGTGCGGGGCGGACGCGCATGAGGGCGCCTACTCCTCACCCAGATGTGGCATCTCGAGCTCGAACCCCGGATAGACCTGGTACCCGAGCTCGTTCGGATCGATGAACGTCATGTTCTGCTTGTACATCAGCTCC
>JBGMRK010000156.1:0-5079 GCA_048061375.1 Longimicrobiales bacterium
CCGATCGGTTTTCTTGCGTACCCGAACACGGGCGCATACGCTTTCACTGGCCCTTCCCGAGCGCGAAGGCCGCCCCCCCCAACACATCACGAACCACCGTGGAGACCGCCATGCAGCCGGACTATTGCTACATCTACGTTCAGGGGTGGAAGGCCGACGAAGATTTCGAGGAGCGGGCACAGGCGGCGGCCGATGGCGTGCCGAGGCGGGAGTGCGTGATCGTCTCCGCGGAAGAGGACTGGCCTGACTTCCTGCCCGAACTCCCCGCCGAAGAGTGCGCGGCCGTCATATGCGGCTGTGAGTGTCATCCGAACAAGGGCGTCAGGTGCACCGCCAACGACTACCGCATCAACAAGACGTTCCTCGATGTCGAGGGCGCCTGCTGATGCGCCTGCTCTGCTCGATATTGCTGGGGCTCACCGCTGGCCTCCCCTACGGGGCCCTCGCATCGCTGAGGGCGCAGGATCATGCTGCGCAGGCGCGGGCCGCCATCCGTTATATGGAGAAAGGTGAGCGCTCCGATGGCGGCACTCGAACGATCGCAGCGGGGCCGGCGGCGATCGGGATCGACGTAAACAGCAGCGTCGACATCTTGGTGGATGAGGATGCGCTCCGCACGCTGACCACGAAGCTGCTCCCCGATGCCCAACGCGCCGACCTGACGATGATCACGCAGCGCATCGACGAACTCGAGGCACTCCTCGATCAGCTCTCGGCGGTGACCACAGCCTTGCAGGAGTTGGTGTCGGTGGCCGAGGACGAAGACGTCGAGGACTTCATCGCGCGGCGCGGGGCAAGCTCCCGGGCTGCCGCTGGAATGTTCGATGCGTTGGAAGCCGCAATCGCGAGTCGTCTCGAAGCAGAGGGAACCGCCCAAGCCGCGCTCCAGCAAGCGGTGGACGACATTCTGAACCGGACGCAACGAGGCCCGGCGCGTCTCTGGAACTTCCAGTGGGATACGGTGGCGGTCATCATGCGAGAGGAGGTCGAGGCCCTGCGAACCGACCTCGACGGACGCCTCAATGCCTCGAGTGTGACCGCCCGGATACAAGCGAATCTCTTACGGCCCGACGGTCCAGACCCCATTTTTCTTCCGGGCTATAACCAGGTCGAGACCGGGCCCGCCGTGCGCTACCCCAAAGTCGCCTTCGCCATCTCGGAGGAGGAAGAGCGCGCGTTCGCCGCCTACGATTCGCTGGCATCCCGCATCCGCGAAACCAACGATGCCAGAGGCGAGATTACCGCGCTCTTGCGACGCGAGGCGGTCGAGCAATTCCCCGAGATCGAGAGACTTCTTGCGACCGCCTCCGCTCTGGACGGTGCTGTCGGAGCCATCGCCACCCGGATGTCCGGCTTGGGTGCGCAACTCGAGTCCACCATGCAACAGCTCGACAGCGGACTCAGGGCGCAGGCCGACTCCCTGACCTCCGAGTTGGAGGCCTTCGGGCTGAGGCTTCTCCGGGACGTGGCGCCCGCCAAAGCGTTGCTGAGCCTGCGTTCCCCCACGGCCGGCATGACCGCTGTCGACGCGATGAGAGAGATCCTGGGAGCGCTCCAATTCCTGGATGAAGACGCCCTGCAGGCCTTCCGGCCCGAGAAGTGGACGGCGAGAGGGCGGGAGCTGGAGGACATCCTGAGCGGGGCGTCGGACGACGCGGCCGCAGTCGTTCGCGGGAGCACCGGTGGGCTGCTGGACGAGCTCACCAACAGCCTGGTACAGGCCGGCACCGTCCTCCAGGACGTCCGCAGCTCAACGCTCGTCTTGTTGGAACGGCTGCGGACGAACGATGCGATCAATGTGCCGTTCCCTCCACCACCCGGCCTCACAGCACGTAGCTTCTCGGCCGGGTTGGACACGCGGCTCGACCTGCTGACCATCGCCGGGGGCCGAGAGCCCGGACAACGCATCGTCCTGACGTATGAGCTTCTGCAGGACGAAGAGGTGCTGCTCGAGTGGACCGACGATCTCCTGATTCAGTCGTACGGACTCTCGGGCGCTACCTCCGCATCCTTAGCGTTTGTACAGCGCCAGGGGGAGTCCAGGTTCGAGCCCAGCCCGATCATCACATGGACGGTACGCTACAGGGGATGGCCAGGGGACGACGAACGCGGGGTCGGGACCAGTGTCTTCAGTCATCTCGGGTTCGGGCTCTCCACGACCACGCTCGACTTCGTCGAGGATGAGAGCGTCGAGATCGGCCTGGCCGCGACGCTGTCGCTCGGCGACTTGATCTTCGTGGGTGGTGGGATCAACCTCCAGGCCACCGACGATCGCACCTTCTGGTTTTTCTCGTTCCGACTGCTGGAGATGCCGGGCGTCTTCGGAGCGCTGCGGCAGTAACACTGGCGTGAGATGTCCCGTTGACCGCTTTCGTCCCGCCCCTCACGTTATCGCGACCCGTCAAAGGGCTTTTGTTTCGCCTATCCTTTGCCTGACAGCTACCGAGTGGAGTGACCCCGCCGCGGGGGACAGGGGATCTGTCCTCAGTGCGGAGCCATGCACCAAGGCCCCTGGTCGCTTCCACCAACGCCGATCAGCACCAGCGGCACGGAGGTGTTTTGTTCGAGTATACTTGCTCGCTCGCATCGAAACACGCACTCAAGGTGCGTGTTTCGCTTGACTTAGCACACATTGGGCGGCAGTCTGTACTTGGTAAACTCTATCGAAACACGCACTATTTGAGCGTATAACGATTGGAAGCAGCAAGTTGAAGACGCTTGAGTTCTTTGCAACCCATCCGGTGTTCACGCACGAGGATTTCGTCCGTAACCACCAGGAGTCGGGCGACCGTAGCCCGCGGACCTCCGACAGCCTCCTACGCAGGCATGTCGCGCAGGGACGAATCGTGCGAGTTCGACGTGGTCTGTACGCGACCGTGCTGCCCGGAGCCAACCCAGACTCCGTTCAGGTGGATCCCTACCTGTTGGCGACCAAGGCGGCCGATGACGCGACCGTCAGCCATCACGCGGCGTTGCAGTTCCACGGCCGAGCGTACTCGGTCTGGAGCCAGGTCACCTTCTTCACCCGACGCAACCCCCGGCCCTTCCACTTCGGAGAAACGGAGTTCGTTCCGGTCAAGCCGGCGAGCTCGGTCGCGGCGCTTCCGGACATGGGCGGAGGAGTGGAGCTCGTCGCTCACGCCGGCGGAAGGGTTCGCGTGACCACACTGGAGCGCACCATGGTGGACGTCCTCGACACCCCGGCACTCGTCGGTGGCTGGGAGGAGATCTGGCGCTCGCTGGAGATGGTGGAGTTCTTCGATCTCGACGCGGTCATCTCATACACGCTGTCGCTGGGCACGGCGTTGACGACCGCGCGGGTCGGCTTCTTCCTCGAGGAGCATCGCGACGCGCTGTTCGTCGAAGACCGGCACCTAGAGGTGCTTGAAGCTCACAGCCCACGTCAGGCGCGCTATCTCGACCACTCGCGGGAATCGGGGCGGCTGGTG
This sequence comes from Longimicrobiales bacterium, assembly GCA_048061375.1. Classification (GTDB taxonomy): domain Bacteria; phylum Gemmatimonadota; class Gemmatimonadetes; order Longimicrobiales; family Gaopeijiaceae; genus JACZXQ01. Next base: position 3,450 of record JBGMRK010000156.1, read on the forward strand.
AAGCGCTGGCAGCTCATCGTGCCCGAGCGTGTACTGCGCCGCGCCTGGGGGGAAGTGGCCTGATGCTGACAAGCTACGAACTCCATCGGGCGGCCGGCGAGATGGGCTTCCCCACCGACTCTCTGGAGAAGGTGTGGATGCTCGTGCGGCTGCTGAACCTCATGTTCTCGCATCCGTTCCTCGGGCCCCGCGTCGCGCTCAAGGGCGGAACGGCGCTCAACCTCTTCGTCTTCGACCTGCCAAGACTCTCGGTGGACATCGATGTCAACTACGTCGGCGCGACGGATCGGGAGGGAATGTTGGCGGAGCGCCCGAAGATCGAGGCTGCTCTGCAGCAGGTGGTTGGGCGCCTCGGTCTGACCGTAAGGCGATCGCCGACCGACCACGCGGGTGGGAAATGGCGACTGTCGTACACCTCGGCCCTGGGGCGGCCCGCGATCCTGGAGGTCGACGTCAACTTCATACTGCGAACTCCCTTGTGGCGTCCGGTGAAGCGCGACTCGCGCGTCTTCATCCAAGACCAGGCCAAGGCAATCACCGTGCTCGATGAACACGAACTGGCGGCGGGCAAGCTTGCCGCGCTGCTTGCTCGCGGCGCGAGCCGCGATCTGTTCGACTCGCGTGAACTCCTACGCATGTCGCTGGATGTGGAGCGGCTCCGGCTCGCCTTCGTCGTATACGGGGGCATCAGCCGTGTGGATTGGAGGACTGTTTCCGTCGAGGCGGTGACCACGACGGTCGATGATGTGAAGCGTCAGCTCCTCCCGCTGCTGCGTCACGAGGTTCGACCCGCACCGGAACAGGTGGACGACTGGACGACATCGCTCGTTCAAGAGACCCGCGATCTGCTCGGGAAGCTGCTGCCACTGCGCGATGAGGAGATGGCGTTTCTGGAGCGCCTAAACGAACACGGAGAGATCCGACCCGAGCTTCTGACGGAGAGTGACGACATCCAGACGAGGATCCTCGACAACCCGGGACTGCGGTGGAAGGCGCTCAACGTCCAAAACCGTCGCGGGCGCTCGTAGTTGCGCTTCAACCCAGCAGGGCCCCCAGCTCTTGAAGCACCTGTGGGTGGCGAAAACCCCATCCGCACGAGAATCACTGACGTTCGAGTCAGCTACGATCATGGATTCGGGTCGCGGTTCGCCAGCCGGCGGGTGCGGTTCGGCGGATGACTCGTGGATCCGGGAAAAAAGTTGCGCGAGGGAGGCTCATACCCACCAGTCGCTGCCCGACTGAAAACTCGTCCCCACGGCCGTGTTCCTCTGCTCTCAGGGTCCACCCCCGCTCACCCGCAGCTGCCCATCCACACATGCGTTCATCCCATTCGCGCATTGTGAATGCCTGAGCGCCCGCTTGACCCCCGAACACTGGCGTGAGATGTCCCGTTGACCGCTTTCGTCCTGCCCCTCACCTTATCGCGACCCGTCAAAGGGCTTTTGTTTTGCCTATCCTTAACACTCTGGGACGATCCGCGATTCGAGGATTTCCTGAAGTGGACGAATCTGCCGCCTCCGGCCACGGATCTGTAGCTTTCCCACTGTAGCTTTCCATGCCGGCCCCACCGGCCGGCCGAGCGCGCCACCGAATGGCCGGTACCTTCTCGGTGTCCGCCTAGTTCACAATC
>JBGMRK010000157.1:0-5073 GCA_048061375.1 Longimicrobiales bacterium
TGCGATGACACGTCACAGCGACGAACAGCTTCATGAGCGCTGGCGGGATCAACCCGCGCCGCTGCTTCCGCTCCTGCACGCGCTGCATGAGCGGGATGGCTACCTCTCCGAGGAGGCCCTCGAGGGAGTGGCCAAAGCCCTTCGCATACCGATCGCGGACCTCTTTGGCACCGTGACGTTTTATCACCACTTCGCCCGTGAGCCTGGAGGTCTCGAAGCGCCCCGAGTCTGCACGGGACCCGTGTGCCGGTTGCGAGGGGCGGGGGACCTGCTCGACTCGTTGGAGGGCGCGGTCTCGATGCCGTGCTCGGGCCGCTGCGACGAGCCCGTACCCGTGCTGCGGGGAGGGGGCACGCTGGTCGGGTCGGCCGCGGATAGCTTGGAGGCCCGGCCGTCGCCACTGCCGCCTCAAACCCCCGACGGGGTCGAGGAATGCCTCTTCGCCCAGATTCGGACCGAAGGCCGAGCGGGTCTGGAGGTGTACCGGACCACCGGAGGGTATGACGCGCTGCAGACCTCGGTGCTCGATTCGACCGGGCCGGACGTCATCCGGACCATCACCGACTCGGGGCTGACCGGCCGTGGCGGCGCCGGATTTCCGACCGGCGTCAAGTGGAGTGCCGTGGCCGATGCCGCCGGTGATCCCAAGACGATCGTGTGCAATGCGGACGAGGGGGAGCCGGGCTGCTTCAAGGACCGCGTCATTCTGGATCACGATCCGCACGCGGTCATCGAAGGCATGGCGCTGGCCGCGTTCGCCACTGGGGCGACTCGCGGCTTCATCTATCTCCGCTACGAATACCCGGAAACCCAGGGGGTACTCGAAGCGGCGATCGCGGAGGCCGAGGCGGCGGGCCTGCTTGGCGGCGGCATCTTAGGATCCGACTTCAGCTTCAAGCTCTACCTGCGGCGTGGGGCAGGCGCCTACATCTGCGGGGAGGAGACCTCGTTGCTGAACAGCCTGGAGGGAAAACATCCCTTCCCGCGAAACCGGCCACCCTATCCGGTCACGCACGGCTTCGAGGGACTGCCCACCGTGGTGAACAACGTCGAGACTCTGGCAGCCTGTGCCCCGATCCTCAGGAACGGGCCGGATTGGTATCGAGATCTCGGGCGAGGTGACAACGCGGGTACCAAGATCATCAGCCTCTCGGGCGATGTGGTTCGGCCCGGAAATTATGAGGTTCCGTTGGGCTTGCCCCTGCGCGAGCTGATCGATGACTGGGCGGGCGGGGTAGGAGATGGGCGCGGTGTGCAGGCCGTTACCATGGCCGGCCTTTCCGGAGGATTCCTCGCGGGTGCGGACCTGGACGTGGATCTGGACGAGGCCAGCGTAACAGAGCGGGGCTCCATGTTGGGTGCCGGAGGTATCATGGTCTTCGACGACTCGAGGGACATGATCGACGTAGCCCACTCGGCCATGGCCTTCTTCGCGCACGAGTCGTGTGGAAAGTGCTTCCCCTGCAGAATCGGGACGCAACGGCTCACGGAGCGGCTGGCGGGAAAGGCCGGCCCCTCGGATTTGTCCGAATGGCTCGATGAGGTACGCGACCTGGGCGAGACGATGAAGGAGACCAGCGCATGCGGCCTCGGCATGGCGGCGCCGTTGATCACCGAAAGCCTGGTGAAGTACTTCCCGGAAAGGGTTGCCCAACACGTGACCGGCGCGAGGTGAGATGAGCAAGAAGAACGACGGCCGGGTTGACGCCGCACTCTCCACGATGACCTTGGACGGAGAGGAGGTCGGCTTCACTCCGGGTGAGACCATCTACCAGGTGGCGGAGCGTCACGAGCGCGAGATCCCGACCCTCTGCTACGATGAACGTCTAGAGCCCTTCGGCGGATGCCGTATGTGCATCGTCGAGGTGGAGGGCAGCCGCAATCCGGTGGCTTCCTGCACCACGAAGGCGACCGCCGGCATGGATGTGAAGACGAAGAGCGGCCGCCTGGAGATGCATCGGCGTGTGCTCCTGGAGATGGTGGCGTCCGAGAATCGCGATCTGGACGTGGATCCGATGAGCGGCTACGCCTCGGGTGAGCTCGGCGCGCTGCTCGACCGCTACGACGCGCGCACCGGCCGCTTCGCCGGAAGGCAGTCAGGCACCAGCCGCCCGGACGACCCCAACCCGTTCATCCTCCGGGATTATGAGAACTGCATCTACTGTTACCGGTGCGTACGGGTTTGCGCCGAGCAGGAGGGCGACTATGCCATCAGCGTGATGAACCGGGGGTTCGGAGCGCAGATCACCACCGAATTCGGGGGCTTCCTCAACGACTCGGCCTGTACGTTCTGTGGGCAGTGCATCCACACCTGCCCGACCGGGGCGCTCGCCGATTTGAAGGCGCTCGCGCGCAAGGACGTGCCGGGTGAAACCCAGACCACGCGCACGATATGCCCTTACTGCGGCGTGGGATGCAGCGTCGATCTCATGACGCGGGGCGACCAGGTCGTGGGTGTGCTGCCGGCCATGGACGGGCCGGCGAATCACGGCGCGCTCTGCGTGAAGGGGCAGTTCGCGTTCGACTTCATCGGACACGAGGACCGCCTGGACACGCCGTTGGTGCGCGGCGACGACGGCCGGCTTCATCCGGCCACGTGGGACGACGCCCTCGACAAGGCGGCGGAAGGGCTGCTCGCGGCCGTCGACAATCACGGACGGCACAGTCTCTACGCGGTGGCGTCCGGGCGGGCGCCCAATGAGGCCGCCTACCTCATGCAGAAGTTCGTACGGGCTGGGCTGGGGACGAGTTACATCGACAACTGCAGTCGTGCCTGACACGCTCCCACCGTCGCCGGTCTGGCGGCAAGTATCGGTAGGGGCGCGATGTCCAACCCGCTCTCGGACATGGACAAGCCCGATGTGATCTTCTGCATCGGGACCAACATGACGGAGTGTCACCCCGTCGCGGCGACGGGGATCAAGAAGGCCATCGCCAAGGGTGCGAAACTCATCGTGGCCGATCCTCGGCGCATCGCGCTGGCCGACCTGGCTGACGTGTACCTGCCGCTCAAGGTGGGCACGGATTCGGCCCTGTTGCTCGGGATGGCGCACGTCATCGAGCGCGAAGGTTTGGTGGATCAAGCCTTTATCGACGCTCGCACAGCGGAGAGCGAGGCCTTTCTCGAGCACGTCACGCGCTTCTCCCCGGAGTGGGCCGAAGACGTTACCGGGGTGCCCGCGGCCGACATAGAGCAGGCAGCTCTCTGGTACGGGCGGGCAGAGCGCGGCGCGATCTACTACACGCTCGGGATCACCGAGCACATCTGCGGTGTCGAGAACGTGCAGGGCCTGTGCAACCTGGTTTTGATGACCGGCAACATCGGCCGGGAGGGTACCGGCATCAATCCGATGCGCGGCCAGAACAACATTCAGGGCGCGGGCGACTCCGGCGCGTTACCCAACAACTACGCGGGCTTCCAGCCGGTCACCGATCCCGAGAATCAGGAGAAATTCGAGAAGCTCTACGGGAAGAAGGTGGACCTGGAGAAGGGCATCACCAAGGTGACCGCGCTCGAGATGTGCGGCGATCAGATCAGGGCGATGTTCATCGACGGCGAGAACACCCTCATCTCGGATCCGGATCGTGCGCACTGCGAAAAAGCGCTCCGGAGCCTCGACTTCCTGGTGGTCGCAGACCTTTTCATGACCGAGACCGCGGAGCTCGCCGACGTGGTCTTCCCGGCGGCGGCCTGGGGCGAAGTCGACGGCACGCAGACCAACACCGAACGGCGTATCCAGCGACTTCGGGCCGCCGTGCCTTCGCCGGGGGAGGCGCGGCCCGACTGGTGGATCGTCTCGGAGCTTGCGAAGCGCATGGGGTTCAAGGGCTTCGACTACGAGGGCCCCAAGCAGGTCTTCAACGAGCTTTGCGACGTGTCGTTGATCTATTTCGGGATCGACTGGGACAAGGTCGAGGAAGGGGAGTACCAGTGGCCGATTCCGTTCGACGGGCATCCCGGTACCCCCATGATTCACCAGGGGGAGTTCGTGAACGGGCGGGGGATCTTCAAGCTTGTGGAGCAGCGCGACCCTGCCGAGACGGTCGACGACGATTACCCCGTCTGGCTCACCACGGGCCGGCGGCTTGCGTCGTACCACACCCGCACGCAGACGGGGCGTTCCGAGGGTATCGACTACCTGCTTTCCGAGGAGTCGCTGGAGGTACACCCCGAGGATGTCGAGCATTGGGGCCTGGCGGACGGCGCATGCGCGATCATGTCGAGCCGGCGAGGCTCGGTGCGAGTGCGCGTGAAGGCCACGAGGCGGTCGCCGCGAGGCACGGTGTTCACGACCTTCAGCTTTGCCGACGTCCCGGTGAATACGCTTACGGGTGGTGGGTACGACCCTATCACCCAGACCGCCGAACTCAAGGTTTGCCCGGTCCGCGTCGTGCCTGAATAGGCCTGGCGCGACCGCACGGTTGTCCACCCGCACTGTAGGAGACAGGTATGTCCGAGATTCCTTTGGGACGGTTTGTGTGGTACGAGCTACTGACGAACGATCCGGACGGCGCTGAGCCGTTCTACAAGGACGTGGTAGGGTGGGGCACCTCCGAGTGGGACGAAGGCCCCAAGCCGTACACCATGTGGATGAACGGGGAGATACCGGTCGGGGGCGTGATGCAGCTACCAGAGGAAGCCAAGGCCACGGGTGCGCCTCCGCACTGGTTGGCCTACGTGGCCACGCCCGACGTCGACGAGACGGGCATGCGGGCGACCGCGCTCGGGGGCACGATCCTGAACGGTCCGATGGACATTCCCATGGTGGGGCGTATCTCGATCATCGCCGACCCGCAGGGCGCGGTGTTCGCAGCCTTCACGCCCGTGGACGAGGCCCCCGGCCATGAGGGCCCGGCGAACGTTGGAGAGTTCTCCTGGCACGAGCTCATCACGTCGGACTGGGAGGGCGCGTTCGACTTCTACGCTGCCTTGTTCGGATGGGAGAAGACCGAGGCGATGGACATGGGCGAGATGGGCACCTACCAGATGTTCGGGAGGAACGGCCTGACGCTGGGTGGCATGTTCAACAAGTCCGCCGACATGCCGCAGCCGCCGGGCTGGCTCTACTACGC
>JBGMRK010000158.1:0-5026 GCA_048061375.1 Longimicrobiales bacterium
GGGAAGGCAGCCCGGCTCAAGGCGGCCCGGATGGGCTCCGCCTCCAGCCATCCGCGAAAGTCCGCGATGAGCTGGGCGACCTGGTGCTCAGGCATCCCGGGCGCAGTCTTCCGAGCGATGGCCCCGAGTGCCTCGTCGTCGGCGAGCCCGTCCTCGATCCACTCGATCTCCTCGCACCAGGCGTGCACCACCTCCCCGCGCTGGAGGGCGGGAGCTTTGTCGAGGCGGAGAGCAAAGGACAGGTCCACGTGGGCGCCGCCCTCTAGGCTCGACGGACTGCGCCGGGCCAGGTTGCGGCCCGGTCCGGAGGTGGAGGGACCGAGGAGCGGAGCGTGGGGACCGGCGCCCTCCACGGGTTTCATCTCTTCCGCCGGCGCTGGCCCCGGCGCTAATCCCTGCTCAGGCTCATGCACCGGCTCCGCCCCGGCCTCCAACCGCTCGAACCACCGAGGATCACCGCGCTCCAGCAGTATGCCGTCCGCGTCGGCCTGCCCGTCGTCCAACGCGAGCGCGTCGCGGATCACCGCTGCGCTGTGCTTGGTGGCGCCCCCCTCTGGAGGAAGGATCACGTGGAGCGCGTACTTCGCCCTCGTGAGCGCTACGTAGAGCACGCTGAGCCCATCTCGCAAACCGGCCGCCCGGCGTTCGCGCTCAGGTGCCACGACCTCGGGAAACAAGGGCAAGAGGTCCTTCCGGATCCGCGGGTATACCCGCACCACGAGGCCGTTTTCATCGCGCTCGGCAATAGCCACGCCCGGTCCCCTCGGCTCCAAGGAGACGTAGAGCTCGGGGAGCACGACCGCGTCGAATTCCATGCCTTTGGATTTGTGGACTGTCATCACTTGCACCGGGGCTGAGGACGGATCCTCCACGGACTCGCCGGCCACGTACCGGGCGAAGTCGGACGGCCGCAGGGTCGGCCGCTCATCCCATCGGTGGCCCAGCTCCACGAGCTGAAGGAGCCGCTGCACCTCCCGGGCATCGCAGTGGGGGGCAAGGGCTCGGACCCACACCGCCAGGGTCGGGCCGTAGCCCTCCCTAAGGAGAATGATGCGGATGCGAGCCGCGACGGCCCGTGCCGCACCATGATCCAGCCTGTCCCGGAGTCCGACGACTTCGCCCAGGGGTGTGCTGGCCACGTGATAGAGGGCAGCGCGATCACCCGGATGATCGGCCAGGCGAATGAGGGAGAGCACCGCGTTGGCCGGTGGCGTATCGGTCAGGACCGTGCCGCCCTCTCCGCTGGCCCGGACGCCGAGCGCACGTAGTTCGTCCATGAGGTAGCCGACCACGGCATTTCGACGGACCAGCACACCTATGGTCCGGCCCGGCATCTGATCGTGCAGGTCCTTCACCACCTTCGCGGCATGGCTCAGGAGGTTCGGTCGGACGGCAGCCCTTCCGCTGTCGGCCGGAGCCAGGTGCACACACACGTGGCCGGGAAGATCACGGGCAGGCGCGAGTTCCGTGAAGTCCTCCATCCAGGCCGACGCGACGCCGGGGCCCACATCGATGCTCGACACGACGGAGTTGGTCGGGAGCCCACGGAATACGTCGGCCACGAAATCGAGCACTACGGCGCTCGACCGCCAGGACTCGTCCATGGTAATTTCGGTCAGCCCATGGTGTTCGCCCACCTGGCGCACGAGCTCGGGACGCGCGCCCCGCCACCCATAGATGGACTGCTTGGTGTCGGCCACGATGACGCCGGCGCGCTCATCCAGGTGCCCGGACAGCAGTTCGTGGGCGAGCGGCCTCAGAGCCCGCCATTGCTCCAACGAGGTGTCCTGGAACTCGTCGAGCAGGATGTGACGTACCCGCTGGTCCAGGCGGTAGTGCAGATCCTCCCGGCCCCCGGTGGGGTCCGGTCCGCCGAGCAGGAAGGTGATGTCCTCGAACCTGTATGCACCGGCGCGCCGCTGGGCACTCTCGTATGCGGTCTCCAGGAGCTCGGCCAGGCAGCCCATGGCCTGCGTCTCGCGGCGGAGCTTTGGGGCGAGGTCGATGCGGGCCAGCCTGCGTACCTCGTCGAAGACATCGACGAACGCCGAGGGGACGGGCTTCCCGTAGAACCGGTCCTCGCCACCGAGGATCTTGGCACCGACTCCCTTTCCGAACACCGCGCTCCAGTCGAGCGCCTCGATTGCGGCCGCCGCGCTATCCCGGGCGCCCCCCCACTTCACCATGGGACCGCCGGCCTTGGTCTGAGGGACCTCGAGCTCTCTCAGCCGGGTGGCCACTTCCAGCGCGGCCGCTTGGAGCGCGTCGGGCGACAGCCGTTCGGTGACGCCAAAGCTCGGACTCCAGGGATCGACGGCCTCGGGGGCCAACCGCCGGCGGATGCGGAGCAGCGTGTCGACGATGTCGAGGAGGGCGGTGTGTACCTGCCGGCCGGCCTCATCTCGTTTGAGCATGCGGAACAGCTCCAGCAACTCCGCTCCGTCCTCCCCCGCCAGGGCGGTTCCTACCGCCTCGGTTTTCAGACGATCCTGGGTAGGTCTGTCGGCAATGGTCCAGCCGGGCGCCAGCCCCAGTTCCTGGAAGAAACTACGGGCCACCCGCACGAAAAAGGCATCCAGCGTACCCACGTTCAGCTCATGCAGCTCTGCGAGGAGCCGGCTGAGTAGAGCGCGGCAATCCTCTGGCCGCGCGAGGGATGCGTGGGCGTCCCGGCCCAAGTCCTGCGCTTTTTCGGAGTCAGACGCGCCCTCGGCGAGCCGGGTCAGCACCCGCTCCAGAATCTCGCCCGCCGCCTTGCGCGTGAAGGTAGAGGCCAGGACTTCGTCGGCTGGGGCCCCCGCCGCCAGCAGGCCGATGATACGGCTCGAGAGGTGATACGTCTTTCCCGAGCCGGCCGAGGCCAGAACCAACTCTCGCGGAACCATCGAGGAGGCCTCCGGAGCGTTCATTCTCCACTCCCCTCTTCGCCGCTCGGGTCGTCGACGGCCGAGTCCGCATCGTCACTCGTGGCCTGCCATCCCACGGTAAGGAGGGGCTTCAAAGCATCTTGGCCGTGCCAACCGATCTTCGTCACGGTGGGATCGTGCTTGAACGTGCCCTCTCTGAGGCGGCTGACCGCTTCCCGAGCCGTGGCCTCCGCCGAGGCGAAGTCATCCTCGCTCCAGTCGGCGAGCATGAACTCGCACTCCTCCGTGTTCTTGGGTAGAGAGACATACCCGAAGCGGACTTTACCTTGCTCGACAGCCTCGGTGTCGACCAGCGGCCGGCCCTGCTCGTCCACGATTACCGGCAGGAGCCGTCGGTACAGTGGCAACTGGAGATCGACCCACCGGCGATCGCCATCCTTACCCTTGCGATGGGCCTTCTCAGGAGGATCTACGGAGTTGCCGGTCTTGTAATCGAGCACCGCCCACTCGCCCGTGGAGGGGTTGTGGTCGATACGGTCGATGCGCCCACGCAGCAGGACAGGCGCACCGTCGACATCTAACGGAACACCCTCACCGTCCGGCTTACACTCCACCGCGGCGATCCGCCATCCCAGCGCAGCCCACTCCGCCTGCTTCCGGGCGAAGGCGCGCAGCCTGGCCTTGAGCTGCTCGGCCTGAAGGTAGACCGCGGGCAACGCGTGCTCGCCGAAGCGCGACACGACCTCCTCGTCGAGAAAGCCCACCAGCGCACCGGCCACAGACGACTCGTCCGCCACATCGACCCGCGGTGGAGACTCCAGTGCCCTCATCCCGAACTCGTGCAGGATTTCGTGGGCGAGGGACCCGAACCCGAGCGGATCCAGCTCCCGGGCGTCGTCGTCGATGCTGTCGAGACCGTACACCTGCTCGAGGACGAACCGGTAAGGGTCGCTCAGGAGAGCCTTGAACGCGGTGACCGCTAGACGGCTCGGCAACTCGTCTTCTCGCAACTCGATCACCGGCTCGGGCGGAACCGTGAATTGACTCTGTTCGCCCGGTTGCAGGCCAAGGGCAGCCGGGCTGGATCCCCCCGATCCTCCTCGATCCCTCTTCAAGAACTGAAGCACACGCGCCGGCATCTGCTCCTCGGGGATACGGAACATGAGACGGCTGGGTCGAAGGGGATCGCCCTGCGCGGTACGGCGTCCCGCGATGAGAAGGACCGATTCCTTCGAGTGCAAGACAGTCGTGAGACGGTACGCGTCCCGCGCCAGCCTGCGGCGGTTGTCGGGCAGGCCGAGGCGAGTCTTGAAGGCATCGGGCAGGAACGCGTGCCCACTCACCGAAGCGGGCAAGAAGCCCTCGTTGAATCCCGTGAGAACGACGGCCGGCGCGTCATCCAGCGGAAGCTCGAGCCAGTCCAGCAACTCCACGGCATCCCGGTTGGGCTCGGGCGGAAGGTCCTCGTCCCGGAGCCCCAGGAGGAGGGTCCGAATGGCTCCGCTACCCGTGGACTCCTCGTCCAACGGCGCCGGCATGGCTGCGAGCGCCGCGGCCACCGTGTGGATGCGGTCCAGCGTGTCCAGCAACCGCCGATGCCCCGACCGGCTTCGGTCGAACTCCAACTCGCCGTAGGCCACCAAGAGCACGTCCACCACCAAGGGCATCCATTGCGACAGCGGCTTACGGCCGCCGAGGGGCTTGAGCGGCCCGTCCCATGCCAGAGCCCGGACCACCTGCGGGAGGCGGGCAGTCCGGTGTCGCTCCGAGGGCATCTCACTACCCACGGTGAACGGCAGGTGGCTGTTGAAGTACTCGTCCGCAGCCTCGATGGACTCCAGCCCGGAAGCCGCCACGACGGTAGCCCCGGTCAGAGCGCCGGCATCGGGATGCCGCAGCAGCGCGGCCAGCGCCTCGAAGCTGCCGTCGTCCAGGTAGTCGGCGACGGCACGGAGCAGACGAACCGGACCCGTGCGAGACATAGGGGTGCCCGCGGCGTAGCGGGAAGGCACCCCGCGAGCCTCCAGGCGCTGCTCCAGGTAGGGCACTACTTCGGAGTCGGGGTGCACGGCCAGCACCACCTCTTCCGCAGAATACCTCCCACCGAGACCGGCCAGGGCGTCGATGACGGCCTCCGCCTGATCGACCGGCCGGTCCGC
>JBGMRK010000159.1:0-5023 GCA_048061375.1 Longimicrobiales bacterium
CCCTTTCCAACTCACGACCCGCACCGGATGTTGGGGCCTCACTCAGATGCCCCGACATCCGGAACCCGGACAGCGTGAGCCCAACGCCTTCGTACGACATCGATTCCTGGCGCAGCAAGATTCCGCTGCTCCAGAGCACCATCCCCATGAACAACTGCTCGCACGCGCCGTTGCTGGACGGCGTGCGCGAAGCGGCGGAGCGATACACGGCGTCGTGGAACGAGGACGGTATGGATTGGGACGCCTGGGTCGGTGAAGTGGAGGCCGCGCGCCGATCGTTCGCCGGACTGATCGATGCCGACCCCGAGGATGTGGCCGTGTGTGCGTCCGTGTCGCAGGCGGTGGCGAGCATCGCCGGCGCTCTGGACTACAGCGGCAGCCGGAAGACGGTGGTGGCGTCCATGGCCGAGTTCCCAACGGTCGGGCACGTCTGGCTCGCTCACAAAAAGCTCGGCGCCCGGCTCCGCTGGGTCGCCGTCGCGGATGGCGAGGTCCCACTCGACGGGTACCGCTCCGCCGTGGATGACGACACGCTGATCGTGTCGGCATGTCACGGCTATTACCAGACGGGCTTCAAGCAGGATCTCGACGCGATCGTAGGGATCGCCCGCGCCAAGGGTGCCTTGCTGTTCGTCGATGCGTACCAGACGATGGGCACCCACCCCATCGACGTGACGGCGCTGGACGTGGATTTCCTGGCCTCGGGCAACCTCAAGTACCTCATGGGGGCGCCCGGCATCGCGTTCCTGTACGTGAAGCGCGAGATCGCGGACCGCCTAGAGCCCACGCTGACCGGATGGTTCGGGCGCAAGAACCCGTTTGCGTTCACGGTGGACGCGCTGGACTGGGCAGACGGGGCGCGTCGCTTCGACATGGGAACACCGCCCATCTCCGGCGCCTACGTCGCCCGCGCCGGCATGGACGCGATCGCCGAGGTCGGACCCGCGGCCATCCGGGATTGGACCCAGGTCTTGAGCGGCCGGCTCATCGAGGGCGGGCGGGCGCGTGGCCTGGAGCTGCTCGGCCCCGACGACCCGACGCGGAAAACCCCCAGCAACGCCTTCTCCTGCCCGGGCGACTCGCACCGAGCTGAGGTCCTGATGCGCGAGCGCGGAGTGCTCGCCTCCGCACGGGGGCCCGCCGTGCGCCTGGCCCCCCACTTCTACAGCACGCTCGACGACGTGGACGCCGCGCTGGACGCGCTGGCGGAGGTGTTCGCCCAGCTGAGCGCAGAGTGACGGTCCACCCTTGAGCCGAGAGACCTTCACCTCCCGCCTGGGCCTCGTCGCCACGATGATCGGGGTGGCGGTGGGCCTCGGAAACGTGTGGCGTTTTCCATACATGGTAGGCCGTTTCGGCGGGGCGGCCTTCGTGGTCGTGTACCTGCTTCTCGCCGTGCTCATCGGCATTCCCGCGCTCATGGCCGAGTGGACGCTGGGACGCCACACGCGCCGCGGGAGCGTGGGCGCGTTCGAACTAGCCGGTCTCCCGGGCGGACGCGCCCTCGGTTGGATCTTCTTCTTCGCGGTGGCTACAGCTACTGGGTATTACTCGAATGCGATCGGATGGGTGATCTACCACGGCGCCGCGGAGTTGGCGCGGGGTCTGGGCGTGTCGCTGAACGCCACCCGAATCCTCCCACCCGACGCCGGCTTCGACGGCGCGTCTTTCAGTCTCCAGTTCGTTTCCACGGGACTCGTCATCGCGGCGTGCGGCCTGGTGCTCCGAAGGGGGCTGCGGAGCGGCATCCAGAAAGCCAGCATGCTCATTACGCCCATGCTGTTCGGGATCCTGCTGTTGCTCGTCGTGAGGAGCCTGACCCTGGACGGTGCGGGCGAGGGCCTGGCCTGGCTGCTTCTCAAGTTCGAGCCGAGCGACATCACGGGCGGCGTGGCCATGGCGGCACTCGGCCAGGTGGTGTTCTCGTTGGCGCTCGGCGGAACGTTCATGGTGGTCTACGGCTCGTACCTGGACGATGGTGTGGACCTGGGCCGAAACGCCGTCTGGACCGTTCTCGGCGATACCGGTGCTGGACTGCTGGCGGGATTGGCGATCTTCCCGGCCGTGTTCGCGTTCGGGCTCGAGCCGGCCAGTGGGCCGGGACTCATCTTCGCCACGCTGCCACAGGTGTTCGCGTCGATGCCCATCGGCTGGCTCTTCGGTAGCCTGTTCTTCCTGGCCCTGGCGAGCGCGGCCTACCTCTCGGCCGTGGCGGCCTTCGAGGTCCTGGTGGCGGGACTTGCCGACAATACCGGTATCGCTCGAAAGCCCGCGACCACCCTGGTGAGCATCCTCGTGCTGCTCCTGGCACTCCCGCCCATGATCAACATGCGCATCTTCGTGCCCTGGGACCTTACGTTCGGCACAGGATTCCAGACGTTCGGCGCGCTGATAGCGGCGTTGACGGTGGGGTGGTCGTTCAAGCGGAGCGATGCTCTACGGCAACTGGCCAACTCAGAAGACGCGGGCCCTCAAATCCGACTGCTCTATAACTGGATTCGCTTCGTGGTGCCGGGAGCGATCCTCACGGTCGGCGTCTGGTGGTTCCTGACCGACGTCCTCGGCTTGGTCGGCCCGGTCTGAGCCGACGGTCACGCTGGGCTCGAATGGCTTCCTACGGTCCGGTTCCACCGAGTGGATCGAGGAGTCCGGCCGCGGCTCCGGGCTCAGTCGCGAAGGCCCAGATGAACAGCCCGACCCCGACGACCAACGCGACCATGAAGAGGTTGTAGGAGACCCGGAGCATCTCGAACTTCCGCTTGAGGACCTGCCCCAGCCCGTAGAGGTCGCGGACCATGTTGGTGTACAGGTGGTCCGTGTCCAACATCAGGTCCTTCATGCCTTCCACGAAGTCGTCCTCGGACATGTTCACGAAGTTACCGAAGAAGAGCAGGTTCGCACTGTTCTCTTTGATATCCTCCAGCGTGAGAGCTTTGCTGCTCACGCGTGGGCGGGCAGCCAGCACTGCATATACCAGCGCTAGGAGGCAGCCGATCACCAGTACGCTCGTTGGCCACAGCAGGACCGGGTTGAGGGAGATTCTGGGCGCTACGGATGCGAGCGTGATCGAGATGATGAGCCCGTTGATCGAGATCATGATGTTGGCCTTGGTGTCGGCCAGACTGCTCAGATCCATGTGGACTCGATAGCTCGTTCGGAACATCGTCTCGATGCCCCTGGACGTACCGATGCCACTCACCTTCGACTTCTTCTTCTTCCTTTTCTTGTGCTTTTCCGGGCTATCTGCGGCCACGGGGGCTGTCTCCGAAACTTCCGGAGGAAGTCCCGCTTCGACCGCTCCAACTTCAGGGGCCTGCTCGTTCTCGCCGTCCATAACGTGCCTCGCTCGTCAGTCGAACGCGACGGGAGTCGACGTGTAATCCACCGTCGAAATCTCCTCCGCGCCTCCCTCCAACAACTCCTCCAGGTACCGATATGTGTCAATCTGGCATTGGACGGGCGGTCCGTCACCCTTCTTCACGTACTGATTTTCTCGGGATCCCTCGATGACGCGGGCCTTTTGGTCGTCCTGAAGCTGGTAATGCAGCACCCTCACGATCTCTCCGTGGACCTCTTGGTCGTAGATCGGAAAAGCCACCTCGACGCGCCGATCGAGGTTGCGCTCCATCCAATCGGCCGAGGCGAGATAGAGGCGCTCCTCGCCGCCGTGGTGGAAGAGAAAAATGCGGGAGTGCTCGAGGAACCGGTCGACGATGCTGTGCGCGACGATCGTGTCGCTCATCCCCTCGACTTCGGGGATGAGGCAACAGATACCTCTCAAGACGAGTCTGATCGGTACTCCGGCACGGCTGGCCCGGTAGAGCGCGGCGATCATCCGGCTGTCTTCGAGGCTGTTCATCTTGGCCACGATACCGGCCGGGCGGCCTGCCTGAGCGGCCTGGATCTCATCCTCGATGAGCCGCTCGAGGCCGTCCCTGAGATGGAACGGTGCAACCAACAGGTGGTCGAAGTTCGCCGAGCGATCAACCTCACCGGTGAGGATCCCGAAGACTCTATGGACCTCCTCTGTGAGGCGGAGATCGGCGGTCAGAAGCGCATGGTCACAGTAGATACGGGCCGTTTTTTCGTTGAAGTTTCCGGTGGCCAAGGCGGCATAGAGCCGATCGCACCCATCCTCCTTCCGCCGCACCAGCGCAAGCTTGGCGTGAACCTTGATCGCAGGGCTACCGTGGAGCGTTCGAATCCCCGCTGCCTCCATGCGTTCCGCCCATTCGAGGTTGGCCCTCTCGTCGAAGCGGGCCTGAACCTCCACGAAAGCCGATACCGTCTTGCCCCTCCGGGCCGCCTCGATGAGGGCGTTCACCACTTTTGAATCGTCGGCGACACGGTAAAGGGAGATCCAGATCTCTTCGACGAAATCGTCTTCGGAGGCCTGGCGGAGGAAATCGACGAGGTAGTCGTAGGATTGATAGGGAAAGTGGAGCAGGCGGTCCTTCGCGGCCACGATCTCGAACATCGAACCAGCGCCGTCGAGAGTGGGATGTCGGAGCGGCTCCAGGGCCGGATAGCTGTGCTCCGCATCACCCTCCACCGGGAAGCTCCACAAGTCATGAAGGTTGTGGTAACGGCCCCCGGGAAACAGGTCTTCCTCCGCAAGCCGGAGAAAATCCTTGAGCGCCCGGACCATGGCGTGGGGAGCATTCTGGTCGTAGAGGAATCGGACGGGCATCCCGCTGTCACGCTTCTTCAAGCTCTTGGCGATGGCGTCCCGCAGGCTTCCCGAGAACTCCTCGTCGAGATGCAGGTCGGCGTCGCGTGAGACCTTCACCGCATAGGCGTGGCCCACTTCGTGATCCGGGAACAGCGAGGGCAGGCAGGATCGGATCACGTCGTCGAGGAACATGATGCAGCGACCTCCCGCCCCCTTGGGCAGGCTCACAAACCTAGGGAGAGGCGGACTCGGCACTTCCACGACCGAGAGAGCCGGGAGTTCCGGACCGACCAGTACCCTCCTTCCCTGCCAAACCTCCGCCACGAGGTACACCGTATGGTCCTTCAGAAA
>JBGMRK010000160.1:0-1655 GCA_048061375.1 Longimicrobiales bacterium
CGGTCCTGGCAGGCCGCGACGCTCAAGAGGAGGAGCGTGCCTAGAATGAGTATGCCGTGTCGACGTGGTGCAGCCGTCATTGTATCTCCAAGTTGATCCACTGCCCGAGATCTGCCAAGCGGCTGGAAATCGAAGCAAACTGACCCGTAACGAGCAGAATCCCTATTACTACCAATAGGATTCCCGATGCGATCTGCAAGGGCCTCATCCAGCGCCTGAGCGCCTCTACGCTGGTCAAGAACCAGTTGAAGCCCACCGCGGCGACGAAGAACGGGACAGCTAGGCCCAAGCCATAGACGCCGAGCAGCGTCGTGCCCTGAAGCACCGTGGCCTCGTTCGCGGCATAGAAGAGAATGGTGGCGAGGATCGGGCCGATGCACGGCGTCCACCCGGCGCCGAACGCGATGCCGACCGCGACCGAGCCCAGCGCTCCGGTGGGCTTCTTGTGCAGATGCAAACGCCACTCTCTCGCCATAGCCGGCAGGCGGAGTACTCCCGCGATGTAGAGGCCGAAGACGATCACGAGGCCGCCGCCTATCCGGCTCATGATGGGCAGGATGCGATTGAAGGTCTGTCCGGCCGCCGTCGCCGTCGCGCCCAGCGTCATGAAGACGAGGAGGAAGCCGAGTCCGAACAGGGCGGCGTGGAACGCCGCGGCTCGCCGCGCACCCGTCCGCGTTCCAGAGGAGAGCTCCTCGAGTGTCATGCCGGACACGAACACGATGTAGCTGGGCACCAGCGGGAGCACGCACGGCGACAGAAACGATACGAGGCCTGCCAGGAACGCCAGCGGAAGCGACACAGCCATGGAATCCATGATGGGCTAGCGAAGGCCGCTAGATCTTGAACTCCTTGAACAGGCGCTCTTCGGTGTCGCCCTTGAGCGTAGCTCTGAGCTCGACGTAAGGCTCTAGCCCGCTTCCCTTGAGTTTCTCACGAAAGAGTTGGTCGAGCTGGAAGACGCCCGCCGAGTTGGTCATCTGCACCGTGATGCAGATGGGCCGTTCGCCACCCTTGTCGATGCTGATGGAATCGATAGCCGCAGCCGAGATCGAGTGGATGCTGTCCGAGCCGGCCTCGAACGGGATCCTCGAGCGGCCCTTGGCCATGTCCAGCGCGTCGGCGATCCGTACCAGGCCCGCCTCCAGCGTGAGCGGCTTCCCGCCGGTGCGGTGCGCGATGATGGCGTGTAGCACATCGGAGCGAATGACGTTGGCCACCCGCTCGTCGTAGATCTGCGGCAGGATCTCCTTGAGCTTCTCCTGGGCGATGAAGAGCGAGAAGTCCTCGTGGTCCGCCCGCTGGATCGACATGCCCACGTCATGGAGGAGCGCACCCAGCGCGACCACCACTTCGGCGTCGTCGCTCGACAGCTTCCAGTCGGCGACCACAGAGGGCACGACATCACGGTCCAGGAGCAGGCGCAACATGCGTACCCCGATGTTCATTACGATCTTCACGTGCACCGGTCCGTGGTCGGTCATGCCGAGTCGTTGGATCGCCGTGACGTTACAGGCAAGCCACAGGCCATAGAGGTCGTCGTCGTCGTTCACGATCTGCATGAGCTTTTGGAGCTTTTTGTTGTGCTTGTCCGGGACGGACATGACGATCCGACGCTCGAAGCGCTCCTCGACGGTGCGCCTGGCCTCGGCGGC
>JBGMRK010000160.1:1755-4954 GCA_048061375.1 Longimicrobiales bacterium
TTCTTGCCCGGTGTCTGGCCCTTCATGAGGGGCATCAAGATCGCGAAGTACATGGTCCACCACCCCAACCCGAATCCAATGTTGTCGAACCTATCGGTGATCCAACTCCCGACGCCGGTGGACTCGCCCTCTGTTGGATGCGAATCCGTGTCCTCGGCAATGCGTTCCGGGTCACCGATCGAAACGGTCCCGGAATCGAGTTGAGCGACGACCCCCTCGACCACCCGCTCGAAGCCACCACGCTGGTCCAGCCACCGCGCGGAGAGAAAGATGGCGATCGTGACCGCGAGCACGGTGAGCCCCGCGCATCCCAGGAACACCCGGAAGCCCGTCGATCGCCGGTCGTCAGTGCTGCCTTTTCTCGCCCGCGCCAGCAAGAACGCCGTGATCACGATACCGAGAATGAACCACAAGCCGCTGGTGAGGAGGGTGATCAAAGCGACCAACACCAGGTCGATCCACACCGCCCAAAGCCTTCGCCAAGGCCTGGCGAGCGGTGTTCCCAGTAGGGACGGCGCTACGGAAAAAGCGTCCGGCGTGATGATCGTCTTGGGGTCACGCATAGGTGCCGGCATGAGCGGGGTCCTGGTAGCGTCGGGTCGGTGTGGCCGCTAGCGCCTCCGGTGAGCGGCAAAAAAGAGTCCTGCCGCCAAACCCAACAGGGCCGCCCCCAAGAGGGCTTGCGATCTGATTCCAGGCATGCCCCGCCTGGCCGGGGCCTTGGCGGAGGTCTCGGCGGGTTTCTTCCCGGACTTTGTGCTCCGCGCCTGCGCCCCATCGGCACAGGAAGAACACATCGCCTGGTTCCGGTCCCTTGCCGTTCGGTTGGCGTACCCGGTCTCCTCGCCGCAGTCGGGGCACGAATCACCGGTCGGAAGAGGCACGAGCAGACCGTACAGTCGACCCTTCGAGAGATCGAGTTTCTCCGCAATCTGGTTCACGCTGATGTCGGAGCCCCAGTAAAGCTTGTTCGCCTTCCTCGCGGCTGCCTCGTCTTGCTTCGCTTGGTTGGCCATAGAGGTCTCCGTTCACTTCTTCCGGGTGAGAACGGCGGCCGGAACCGGCCGCCCCCGCCGTCCATTGACCTACCGCCGGGGTAGCCACAACATAGCGCTGGCCGAAGGCCGAGGCGAGGCGCACCACGTGGAAACGGAGGCCTGTTCGTGAAGATTCCGGTATCGCACGGACACCTGGAAGCATCCATGAGAGAGCCGCTGTCCGATCCGGTCGGGGCGGCGGTCGTCTGCCATCCGCATCCCCTGCACGGCGGAACCATGCACACCAAGGCCGTCTATCGGGCGGCCCAAGCGCTGGCCGATTCTGGCCTTCGCGGGCTCCGCTTCAACTTTCGGGGTGTGGGCGCCAGCACCGGCGGTCATGAGGACGGCATCGGAGAGCGGGAGGATGTGCGTGCGGCTCTGGATTGGTTGAGCGCGGACGCGCCGGGACTGCCCATGGTCGCCGGTGGGTTCTCGTTTGGCTCGATGGTGGCTCTCGGAGAGGCCGTGTCCGATGATCGCGTGGTGGCATTGCTGGGCATGGGGCTCCCCATCGACATGTACGACTATTCCTACTTGTCGGCGGCGGACAAGCCGGTACTCATCGTACAGGGTGAGGATGACGAGTTCGGTTCGGGGCAACAGGCAGCGGAGGCCGTCGGCGCTCTTGGCGATCACGTCACCCTGGCGCGCATCGCCGGGGCCGACCACTACTTCACTGATCGATTCGACGATCTCCGCGCGGTCATCGTCGAGTATTTCACCAAAGGAGCGGGTGCCGAGGCATTGAAGGCGGCTCGCGGAGGGCGTCGTTCATGAGGAAGCGCTCCAAGATTCTCACAAGCCTGGAGACGGTCTACCGGGATGCTTACGCGGCCGCCGAGGCCGCCGGCGACGAGCAGGAGATGTCGCGACTCGACCTCGGGTACCAGAGAGACCAGATCTACCTCGAGACGCTGTTGGATATTCGTGATGGGCTGGCGGTCTCCGAAGAAGAGACGCCGACCAAATCTCTTCTGGAACGCGCGGAGGCCCTCAAACGCCTGGCGCGATTACGCCCCTAAGCTAAAGTCCGACTGAGACATACGTGATCGTACGATGAAGATCTATTCCAAGACCGGTGATGGAGGAGAGACGGGCCTCTTCGGAGGGGGTCGGGTCCCTAAATCGCATGCGAGAATCGAGGCGTGCGGTGTTCTCGACGAGTTGGGCGCCTTTGTCGGCAACGCGTGTGCCGCAGTGGAGGTGGGGTTGGTGCGCGACCGACTGGAGGCGGTTCAACACGACCTGTTCGGGCTGGGCGCGAGCTTGGCCACGCCCGAACCGGCGGAAGGCCGGAAGCGGCCGGAGACTCCCTCGCTTCCACTGCACCGGGTGGGTGAAATGGAGACCTGGATCGATGAGGTGATCGATGAAGTCCCTCCACTCGAGAACTTCGTACTCTCTGGAGGCTCAGCCGGCGCGGTCGCAGTGGACCTCGCTCGCACGGTCTGCCGTCGGGCAGAGCGTGCGGTGGTCACATTGAGTTCGGAGGCCGACGTGGATCCGGGGGTTGTTCAGTATCTCAACCGGTTGTCGGACGCCCTGTTCGCGTTTGCTCGCCTGGAGAACCATCGAGCGGGAAGGGAAGACGTCATCTGGGACAAAGACGGCGCCTGATAAACTTGACGGCGCCATGCTTTTTTGCCTTAATCCTCTGTCGGACCAGCGGAGGCTGAGGGGTCGCTCTCTGGAGATTTCATGACCTACATCATCGCAGAGCCATGCTTGGGCACGAAGGACGGCAGCTGTGTGGAAGTGTGCCCGGTCGATTGCATATATGAGTCGGATGATCAGTTCTACATTCATCCGGACGAGTGTATCGACTGTGGTGCGTGTGAACCGGAATGCCCCGTTCAGGCGATCTTCCCCGACACGGACGTACCTCCAGAGTGGACCGATTACATCGAGAAGAACAAGGTCCACTTCGACTCCTAGCTACTCCGCTAGGAGTCTCCCGAGGCTCTTAGGTCAGATCCCGAGTTCTCTGAGGCGTTCCAGCGAAATCTCGCTTGGGATTGCCTCTCCCGGTGCCAGTTCACCCGCCATCCTCTGATCATCCTGTTTCTGCTGACGGATCAGCAACAGGCCGGCGGCCAGCGCGGCCGCCCCCAATAGACTGTACGTTACCTTGCGAATGGTCCCCTCCCAGGTCCTTTCGG
>JBGMRK010000161.1:0-4946 GCA_048061375.1 Longimicrobiales bacterium
GACGCCATCGTCCTCGGCATGCTGGCGTTGATCCTCGGCTTCGTGTTCTACACGGAGGCCAGCGAGCACCCCTTCTGGAAGAGGTTCTACAAGTACGTCCCGGGTCTCCTGCTCGCCTATTTCCTGCCGTCGCTGTTGAACACGTTCGGAATCGTGGACCCGGATCAGTCGAGGCTCTACTTCGTGGCGTCGCGGTACTTGCTGCCGGCGTGTCTCGTCCTGCTCACGCTGTCGGTGGATTTGCCCTCGATCATGCGCCTGGGTTACAAGGCGTTGGTCATGTTCTTCACGGGTACCATCGGGATCCTGTTGGGCGGCCCGATCGCGTTGTTTGTGGTGGGCTACTTCAGCCCGGAAACGGTGGGTGGTGAAGGTCCCAATGCGGTGTGGAGGGGACTCACGACCGTGGCGGGGAGCTGGATCGGCGGGGGTGCCAACCAGGCGGCGATGAAAGAGGTCTTCGAGGTCGGGGATGAGCTCTTCTCGCAAATGATTGCGGTGGACGTCATATGGGCGAACCTATGGCTGGCCGTCCTGCTGTTCCTGGCGGGACGCGCCGAGAGCATCGATGCGCGCTCCGGAGCCGACACGTCGGCCATCGAGGACTTGAGACAGCGCGTGGAGGCGTTCCACGACGAGCACGCACGTTTCCTGACCCTGCCCGACCTGATGTTCATCGTGGCGGTGGGTTTCGGCGCCACGGGACTCGCACATGCGACGGGCGGCTGGTTGGCCGACTGGATCGCTGTCAACGCACCGGCACTCGAGCGCTTGAGCCTCACAAGCACCTTCTTTTGGATCGTGGTCATCGCTACGACCATCGGGCTGATACTCTCGTTCACACCGGTCAAGAAGCTCGAGGGGGCTGGGGCATCGCGCGTGGGCTCCGCGCTCCTCTACATCCTGATCGCGTCGATCGGACTCAGCATGGATGTGACCGCAGTGTTCAGCAACCCCGGGCTGTTTGTGATCGGTGGGGTGTGGATCGCGTTCCACGCGGTGCTCCTGGTGATCGTCGCGAAGGTGATCAAGGCACCGCTGTTCTACATGGCAGTGGGAAGCCAGGCCAACGTGGGCGGCGCCGCCTCGGCGCCCGTAGTCGCCTCCGCATTCCACCCGAGCCTGGCCCCGGTCGGCGTGCTCTTGGCGGTCCTCGGGTACGCGATAGGGACGTATGCCGCGTGGATTACCGGGCTAATCATGCAGGCGGTGGCGGCGTGAGACGGCGGCGCTCGACCGGATCGCCAAGCTCAAACTCCAACGTGAAGTCCAGGTCGGAACTGGGAGACTGGCATGGGCGGTGGCGCGCCTCTAGTGTAATCGCTCAATGTGGCTTCTCCCGGTTCTCTCGCGTGTTTCGTCCGCGGCGGCGCGGATCTTCTACCGGCTCACTGTGGCGGGGGGCTCGGTTCCGGCCACAGGCCCGGTCCTGCTCGTGGCGAACCATCCGAACTCGCTCGTCGATCCGGCACTTGTGGTGGCGGTCGCACGGCGTCCGGTACGTTTCCTGGCGGCCGCGCCAATCTTCGACGACCCAAAGGTGGGATGGCTCATCAGGGCAGCGGGCTCCATCCCCGTGTATCGCCGACACGAGACGCCCGAGGACATGGCCAAGAACCGCCAGATGTTCGAGGCGGTCTTCGAGGAGCTAGGGCGGGGGGCGGCCGTCGGAATCTTCCCTGAGGGAATCAGTCATAGCGAGCCTTCTCTGGTCGACCTGAAGACAGGAGCTGCCAGGATCGCGCTCGGCACACGTGAGTACTGTGACATCGACCCGGTGATCGTGCCGGTCGGCATGGTCCCCGCCGAGAAGGGCCGGTACCGGTCGAAGATGCTCGTCGTGATCGGTGATGCGATCGAGTGGAGCGACCTGACTGTCCGGGGGGCCGAGGATCGCGATGCCGTGCGCGAGCTGACCGACCGCATTGCCAAGGGTCTGAGGCGCGTTACCCTCAACGTGGAACAATGGGAGGACCGGTCCCTGGTCGAGGCGGCCGAAGCGATCTGGGCAGAGCGGGAGGGAGCGGTGAAGGATCCGGCCGAGCGAGTGGTGCGCCTGGGCATCACTGCCAAGATCCTCGCTGACATCCGAGAACACCCTGAGCCCGGAGACCGGGAGTTGAGGCGGGCATTGCGCAGACACGTGCGACGCCTGGCGGTGCTCCGCATGCTGCCGAGTGACCTCAGGGCCGACGTCGGCTTCGCCGCGTCCGGGCGCTGGGCGATGCGCCGCGCCGTAGTGCTTCCGTCGGTCGTGGTGGCGCTCACGGGGTACGTGCTCTTCCGCGCGCCCAACGTTGCCACCGCCTTGGCGACCAACGCGATGGCCCCTGCCGAGGACCGCCTGTCCACCTACAAAGTCATGGTGGGATTCATCATGCACGCGATCTGGACCATATTGCTTGCGGTGATCGCGGGGTTCGCGCTGAATCCCATCGTGGGTTTGGCCGCCCTGGCGGGCATTCCACTGTTCGGAGTGGCCGGCCTCCGCCTGCGCGAGAGTTGGAGCGGTGCGGGGCGTGACGTGCGCCGCTTCTATACGCTGAAGGCGCGGCGTGTGTTGATGGACGAGTTGCGGGAAGAGCAGTCCCGTTTAGCGGAATGTCTGGAGGCGATCCGGCTGAGGTGGAGCGCCAGGTCGACCCAGTAAAACCAACTGAAAGTACGGGTGAGAGAATGAGCGGATACAAGATCGGTGTGCTCGGGGGCGACGGAATCGGTCCCGAGGTACTGCAGGAAGGACTCAACGTGCTGGAGGCCGTCGCCGCGCTGGACGGATTCAGTTACGAGCTGGTGGATTACCCATACAGCGGGTCGCATTACCTCGAGACCGGTGAGCTGGTGCCTGACGGAGTAATCGAAGAGTGGAAGGGTCTAGACGCCGTACTTTTGGGTGCGATCGGCCACCCCGACGTTGAGCCGGGCCTGGTCGAGCGTTCGGTCATTCTTGGGCTGCGTTTCGGTCTGGACCTGTACGTCAATCTCCGGCCCATCAAGCTTTACGCCGAAGCGCTCGGGCCACTCAAGGGGAAGGGGCCGGCCGACATCGATTTCACGGTGGTCCGCGAGAACACGGAGGGGCTCTACTCACAGATTGGAGGGAGAAAGGGCGTGGGAACGCCCGAGCAGACTGCGATTGTCACGGGGGTCTATACCTGGAAGGGCTGCGAGCGCGTGATTCGCTACGCCTTCGAGTTCGCCCGCAAGCAGGCGGCAGCCCGTGGCGGAGACCCGGGCCCCCGGCTCACGCTGGTGGACAAGGCCAACGCGATCCGGCCGCACCAGATCTGGCAGGATGCCTTCGAGCACGTGGCCCGGGACTTTCCGGAAGTGGAGTGCGACCACCAGTACGTGGACGCGTGCTGCATGTGGATGATCAAGAACCCCGAGTGGTTCGACGTGATCGTCACGACCAATCTCTTCGGGGACATCATCACCGACCTGGGAGCGATGCTCCAGGGTGGCATGGGAATCGCCGCGTCGGGCAACATCCATCCGGGCCGGACGTCCATGTTCGAGCCGATCCACGGCTCGGCGCCGAAGTACGCGGGACAGAACGTAGCTTGTCCTCTGGGGGCGATCGCGGCCACCGCCATGATGCTCACACACCTCGGAGAAGACGCTGCCGCCGAGCGCGTCGAAAGGGCTATAGCGAGGTTGTTGGAGAGCGGACGGGTACCGTCGGTGGACGCGAGGAGTGGGATCTCAACTTCAGCGATGGGCGAGATGGTGCTGGCCGAACTGGAGACCTGAGTCTCATTAGGCCTCTATGCGTCGGAGGCCTGCTTCTTCTCGCGGATGTAGCGCCTGAAGCGGAAAGCGTTCTCCGGCAATTCCAGATCCATGCCGTAATCGTCGGGCCCCACGGCCTTCACTTTGGCGACGATAACGCTAAGATCGTCGCGCTCGAGGGCCGCCAGAACCGCCTCCCCGAACTGGAATTCGTTGTCCGCCGAGGCGACGTGCTCGATGCCTGCCCCGCTTGCGATCGCCGCGAGGTCGGTGATTCCGGACGTGGTCTGCGAATCGAAGCCGCCGGTGGACAGCAGGCTGCCGTTGTCGAAGACCACGTGGATCATGTTCCTCGGCCGGTAGCGCGCCAGCGTGGTGAAGGTCCCAAGGTTCATGAGCACGGAGCCGTCGCCATCGAGGACGATCACGCGCTCATCCGGCAGGTGCCTGGCCAGGCCCAGGCCGATCGAGGACGCCAGGCCCATGGCGTGCTGCAAATAGAAAAAGTTCTCACGGTGGCCTAGGTTGTAGAGTTCCTGAGCGCACGCTCCCATGATCGTGACCACGAGCTTGTCCTCGAGCTCGGTATAGATCATCTCGAGGCACTTGGCGCGTTCCATCAGTCCTCCATCAGGTCGCGCGTGAGGAGCAACGCGACGGGTGAGAGGGAGCTCTGAGAGAACGTGTAGGCCTCGCTAATTTGTCGCGCGACCTTGTCCGGATCCCGCGCGTGCTCGAACGGGATGCTCAGCGCGCGCAGAACCTCTTCGGTGACGATTCCGCCACGCGTATGCCATGGGTAGGGCTCACCCCAGTGGCCGCGGAAGGCGATCAGCATGCACAGTGGGACGCTATAGAGCTGAGCCAGGGACACTACGCCGTTGATGGCCGCGAGAAACCCATGGTTCTGCATCAAGAGGACGTGGGGCGCGCCGGCGAAGTAGGCGCCGGCCGCGATGCCGATGGCCTCTTCTTCTTTGGCGACCTGGATCAGGTCGACGTCCGGATCATCCTCCGCCCGCTGCAAGAGCAGTCCCAGCCATGTCTCGGGTAGAGCGGACACCGACTTGATGCCGGCAGCCTTGATGCCCTCGAAGATGACCTTGGAGTTTTCGTATGAGACGGGCATTTCGTTCCCGCGCGCGTCGGATGTGCTGGATCGTGGCCGACAAGATCCGGCGTAAGACCCTCCGGACGCAAGGAGCGCTCGTCAG
>JBGMRK010000162.1:0-1868 GCA_048061375.1 Longimicrobiales bacterium
GGTCATTTACCGGCAATTGGCCGACCGAGACCCCCGCGACATTCCCACCGACCGGTTCGCGGCTGACGGGATCGACGCCGCCTTGGCCGAGATCCTCCTGATCGCGGCGGCCGAGGCGAACGAACTGTTCCAGCGCCCCTCGTCCTGATCCAACTGACTCACCGTTACGCCGTAAAGCACATATCGAGCCTGTTTCCCGCTTCCGGCGTAGGCTATGTTAGTGCGCCGTAGCTCCGGCCTACCGCCTCTTACCGGAAGCTCCTGGCCTCGGGGCGCGATGCGAAGCGCCCAATCCTACCTGAACCTTTCACCCTCGAGTCATGACCTGGCAGCAAGTCCTCTTCGGAGTCTACCTCTTCGGGCTCGTCGTCATTACGCTGTACTCGCTGTTTCAGGCTCATCTGTTGATTCACTACTACCGATGGGTGCGAAAGCGCGACCGGCTGATTGCTCCGCCATTCTCTGAGGGGGCTCCCGACCTACCGTACGTCACCGTGCAGATTGCGCTCTATAACGAGCGGATGGTCGCCGCGCAGGTCATCGACGCCGTCGCCCGGTTCGAGTGGCCGCTGGATCGGTTGGAGATTCAGGTGCTGGACGACTCCACGGACGAGACCGTACGAATCGTGAGCGACAAGGTCGAGGAGTGGCGTGCAAAGGGGATCGACATCAAGGCCCTTCGTCGCCGGGAAAGGACTGGTTTCAAGGCGGGAGCCCTCGCAGCGGGCACAGAGGCTGCGCAGGGCGACTACATCGCGATCTTCGATGCCGACTTCCTGCCCAGCCCGGATTTCCTGCGACGCATGATGCCCTACTTCGACGATCCCGGCGTGGGGATCGTCCAGGGTCGTTGGGGTCACCTGAACCTGCGCCACTCCTTCATCACCCACATGCAGGCCATTCTGCTGGACGGATTCTACCACGTCGAGCAACCCGGCCGGGCGTTTGCCGACTATCTCATTCGTTTCAACGGGTCGGGTGGGATCCTGAGGAAGACCTGCATCGCAGACGCCGGTGGATGGTCGGGGGACACTCTGGCTGAAGATCTCGACCTCTGCTACCGCGCACAGCTCGGCGGTTGGAAGATCCACTATGCGCATGATGTGGTGGCAGAGGCGGAATTGCCACGGTCGCTGGACGACTTCAAGGAGCAGCAGTTCCGGTGGACGAAGGGTAAGGCGCAGGTACTCCGGAAGCTGAACGGCCGCTTGGTCCGCGCCCGTATCCCGCGCGCGGTGAAAGCACACGCCTACGCGGACGTCTGCAACATATTCGTATACCTGTCGGCATTCATATGCACGGTCCTCAGCGTTCCGTTGGCCTGGATCGTGTATGGGACCGGCACCTTCCCCGACTACATCATCGATACATCCTTCGGGCTCATAAGCCTTTTCATATGGATGCACTATGTGGTCGTGGTTCTTGGGTACCAAATGGAGGGAAAGATCCGGCGTGCCTGGGCATTCGTGTGGCTGTTCCCGGCCACGCTCATGACGCTGCTGGGCATCATGTTCTACCAGACGGTCGCCCTCGTCCAGGGTTTCTTCGGCGGCTCGGGTGAGTTCCTGCGTACTCCCAAGCGGGGCACCCAAGGGGTGGCCTCAGGCTACCGGTCCTCCCACCCGTTGGGTGTGACGGTGATCGAGGCGCTGCTCACACTCTACTTTGGAGCGGCACTTTGGATGGACTACCAGATCGGTGCCCTCGCCTTTGTGCCGTTGCACGTCGCTCTGGCCGCAGGCTACGCGTTCGTGACCGGGCACTCTTTGGTCGCCAGGGTCGGCGTGCGGGTGGGAGCGCGTAGGGTGGAGGAAAAACCAAGCCCGCTACAGGCGGCGTGAAATCACGCGGGGGACCGCCTATCGGCG
>JBGMRK010000162.1:1968-4943 GCA_048061375.1 Longimicrobiales bacterium
CGGGGATGCGCCGGCAGGTAGTCCGTGAGCTTACGGATCATTTCGTCGTAGTTCGGCAGCGCCCGGTGAATCAACGAGTCGTACTCATCCCCCATCGCGCCGAAGTACTCAGATGCGGTTTCAGGTCGGACGTCCATGACATGTAGTTCTGACCTGGCTCCTCAAAAAGCAAGAGGCCGTCCCGAGTGATCGGGGCGGCCTCCAAAGGGCCCGAAGGCCCGGTGCTGAAAGGAACTACTAGATTCGAACGACGTTCTCCGCGGCCGGGCCCTTCGTGCCCTCAACCACTTCGAACTCAACCAGGTCACCCTCATTGAGGGTCTTGAATCCCTCAGCCTGGATGGCGGAGTGGTGGACAAAACAGTCCTTCCCACCATCGCCCTCGGGCGTAATAAATCCAAATCCCTTTTGGTCGTTGAACCACTTAACCGTTCCCTTGGTACGCATCATCCTACTCCTTGGTGTTTGTCATGGTCGGAGTCCGGACGAACCGCACCTTCCGACGTGCTGACATGCGCGGTGACTCCCCCGCGCTGGGTCCCCCGGTAGTTGACCAGGGGTAACAAAAAAGGGGAGACCTGTTGAGACAGGCCCCCCGTAGCTTCCATACTGTTGCCAAATTCTCTCTGCGTTAAAAACGTCTACATATGGTCGCGGACTGCGTTCATCGGGTCAAGTGTTCCGTTCTCGCGAGGCACACTGTCTCCCGTGCCACACAGCGAGCACCTCCTGCTCCGCTGGTCGCGACGTGCGGATTCGATGCTACCTGGGTGCCCAGGTCACCGCATCGAAGATCGGATCTTGTGACTCCGGCGAAGTCCCAAGGCGTGTTGCGGGGGTGGGCAGGATACAGCAACATGGATGCCGATCATGCGGTCCCGCCTTTTGGATGAGGAGTCGTCCCCATGCGTGTTGTGCTGTCCTGTGTGTTGCTAGCCGGTCTCGTACCCGCCACGGTCTCGGGGCAGCGCGTCACCCCGAAGCGGCCGGTGGCCACCTACTCGATCGTGGCCTTCGATCGCGAAACCGGAGAGTTGGGTGTTGCTGTGCAATCCCATTGGTTCTCCGTCGGTGCGATCGTTCCGTGGGCGGAGGCCGGGGTCGGAGCCGTTGCGACGCAGTCGTTCGTGGAGCCTTCGTATGGCCCGCTGGGGTTGGATCTCATGAGGCTGGGCCGTTCCGCGCCCGACGCGCTTCGTGCGCTGGTGTCCACGGATGCGGACGAGGCGGTGCGGCAGGTCGCCATGGTCGACGCGCAGGGGAGGGTTGCCGCCCACACGGGAGCTCGGGCGATCTTCGCCGCCGGCCACCAAGTCGGTGACGGCTACTCGGTGCAAGCCAACCTGATGGAAAAAGAGACGGTCTGGGGAGCCATGGCCCGTGCCTACGAGTCCAGCGACGGTGATCTCGCCGAGAGATTACTGGCTGCGCTCGAGGCGGCACAGCGTGAGGGGGGAGACATCCGTGGTCGTCAGTCGGCGGCGATCGTGGTCGTGGCCGGGGAGGCGACCGGCAAACCCTGGGTGGATCGCAGATTCGACCTGCGCGTTGAAGACCACCCGGAGCCCGTAAAAGAACTCCGCCGCCTGGTCTTGCTCCAGCGGGCCTACCTGAAGCTGAACGAGGGCGACGAGTGGGTGACGAATGGGGATCTCGGGAGGGCGATGGAGGCCTATTCAGGCGCCATGGACCTCGTACCCGATCGGGTTACCAACGGCGAGGCTCCGTTCTGGGTCGGTGTGACGCTTGCCGCTGAGGGCGACCCGGAGGCGGCCCTGCCCTACCTGCGTCGGGCGTTCGCCCAGGACGAGAACTGGGCGGAGTTGATTCTCAGGCTGCCGGCATCAGGGTTGCTTCCGTCGGACACACTCGCGGCTGAACTCGCGGATATGATGCGGCGAAGATGAGCCGACGATAGGAGTCAACCCACCACCCTCTGCCGCATTCCGGAGATCGTCTCGGGGCTGACACGGCAGCAACCGCCGATTCCGGCGACGCCTCGCCCGGCCCAGTCCTCGCTGATGTCGCCCCAGTCGACCTCGGGGGCGTCCTGCCATGACTTGGCCGCGGCGCTGTAACGCCCACCCGAGTTGGGGTAGACGATCAACGGCTTGGTGGTGCCCTTTCGAAGCTCGTCGATCATCCCTCCTACTGCCGCGGGTGGCACGCAGTTTACGCCCACCGCCATGACTCCCGGTTCCGCGTCACACTCTCTCGCCACTTCGGCGAGTGGACTGCCGTCGCCGAGATGAGCTTCGTCCCCGCAGCTGAAGCTGAGCCAGGCCCACCGGCCCGGGGACTCGCCGAGCAGTCGCAAGAACACTCTGGCTTCGGGCCTGGACGGAATCGTCTCGCATGCGAGTAGGTCGGCGGGACTATCGGCCAGGACGTGCCACCTCAAGCGATGGAACCGGTAGAGGGCGTCATCGTCGATGTCGTATTCGCCCGTGTACTCCGAGCCGTCGGAAAGAAAGGCGCCGTAAGGACCAATGCTGGCCGCCACGAGTGGGCGCAAGCGACCCTTCCTGTTGAGGGGGTCGTCCCAGAACTCATCGCGGGCCTCCACCGCGAGCTGCACGGCGTACCTGAGCAGGTCGACGGCCGCGCTCTCGCTCAGGCCACGCTTCCTGAAGCCGGGCACCGTCGCCTGATAGGTGATGGTGGCAATGCAGTCGGCCCCGGCCGCCAGGAAGTCCAGGTGCACCTGCCGCACCGCCTCGGGCGCATCGAGGAGCAGCTTGGCCGACCACAGGTCGTCGTTCAGGTCGTGGCCGCGTGCCTCGAGTTCAGTGGAGAGGCCACCGTCGAGCATCATCATGCCCTGGCTCTCCACGAAGGGAGCGATCGGGTTGCCTGGTCGGACGGAGGCCTTCCTCATCCCGGGCCTAGTGCGTTATCCCCCGTAAGAACCGACCGCGGCCGGCACATGGGAGTTCTGGTGTCCACTCCCCCTCCTGTTCACTGTGGCGAGCGTG
>JBGMRK010000163.1:0-4934 GCA_048061375.1 Longimicrobiales bacterium
ATTGGAACCTCTTCAAGGTCCTCCGACCCTGCTCGAGTGGGGGCCCGCCGATTCCCGCTTGGAGCCCCGCATGGATGCCCCCGCCATTGTTGTGAGCCCGGATGACGACGGGCGCAGCCCGCTTGCCCGACGGCAGTCGGCGCTGATTCGACTGAGCCACGAAATCGCTTCGGCGCACGATCAGGGCGAGGTGTGCCAGAAGGTCGTGGAGGGGCTCCATGACGACTCGCTCGGATTCGAGCTCTTAGGTCTGTTCTTGATCGATCCGGACAGCGGCGATCGGGTGCTCCAGAACTCGTTCGGCTGGACGGACGCCGAGCCGGGGTGGCGCCTGGCGCCTGGCGCGGGCCTGAACGAGCGGGCCATCCTCGACGGCAAGCTCCACTACAGCCCGAGTGTCGTCGAGGAACCGCACTACGTCGCGACATTGGGGAGCGGCGCGCAGGTGGACGTGCCCTTGAAGTCGGGGGACGATGTCATCGGTGTCCTGACGGTGGAGAGCACGGAAGAGGACGGGTTCGCCGAGGAGGATTTCGAGATCCTCCAGGCCGCGGCGAACCAGGCGGGGATCGCCATCGCGCGTATGCGTCTTCTGGAGGCCGAGCGCCGCCGTGCCGATGAGCGAGAGGCACTTCTGGACACGATCGCGGACCTCTCGTCACAGCTCGATCCCAACGATCTCCTCGACTCGGTTCTCGGCCGCGCGGTCACGCTCCTCGGAGCCGTGGGGGGTGAACTGGCCACCTACCATGAGGAGACGGGTCTGATGACGGTGGTCTCCAACTATGCGATGGAGGAGGATTCTCGCGGGGCCACGCTCGCGTACGGCGAGGGCGCCATGGGGTACGTGGCGAAATCCGGCGAGATGCTGATCATCGAGGACTACCAGAGCTGGGAAGGCCGGTCCGATCAGTATGCTCGAATCGCGGCCCGAGCCGTTGTCGTCGCGCCGCTGCTGATCGGTAAGAAGCCGGTCGGAGCCATGAATGTCTGGCATGAGGATCCCGACGCCCGTTTCACCGAGGCAGACCTCGCGCTCTTGAACCTCTTCGGCCAGCAGGCGGCGATAGCGATCCACAACGCGCGGCTCTTCCAGGAAGCCCGGAGCCAGAGGCAGTACTTTCAGTCGGTGATGGAGAACAGCCCGGTCGCGATCGTGACCCTGGATCTGCGGGAGAACATCGTCTCCGCCAACCCGGCGTTCGAGAAGCTCTTTGCCTACAAGCTCGACGAGGTCGTGGGGAAGAACCTCGACTCGCTCATCACGACGGAGGAGATGCGGGCCGAGGCCATCGCCTACACGCGCCAGGCTCGGGTTCGCCCGGCACACGGAATCTCCCGACGCTGCCGAAAGGACGGCACGCTCGTCGACGTGGAGATCTTGGCGGTGCGCGTTGAGGTCGAGGGCGAATGGGTCGGGATGATGGCGCTCTACCACGACATCACGGAGCTGCTGGCGGCGAGGCAGGAGGCCGAGTACGCCAACCAGACCAAGTCCCAGTTCTTGGCGAACATGAGCCACGAACTCAGGACCCCGCTCAACGCAATCCTCGGCTACAGCGAGATGCTGACCGAAGAGGCCAAGGACGACGGGAACGCGGAATACGTCCCCGACCTCGAGAAGATCCATTCGGCCGGGAGGCACCTGCTCGCGCTCATCAACGATGTACTCGACCTCTCCAAGATCGAAGCCGGGAAGATGGAGCTGTACCTCGAGACATTCGACGTAGCCGCCCTCGTCGAGGAAGTGTCGAGCACGGTGCGTCCGCTCGTGGACAAGAACGGCAATACCCTCGAGGTCCGTTGCTGTGAGGACGCGGGCGAGATGCACGCCGATCTCACACGGATGCGGCAATCGCTCCTGAATCTGCTTTCGAACGCGAGCAAGTTCACGAACACGGGCACGATGTCCATCGAAGTGGCGGTCGAGCCCGGGTCGTCCGGCGACACGATGCTGTTCATGGTGACGGACAGCGGTATCGGGATGAGCGAGGAGCAGGTATCGAAGCTCTTCCAGGCGTTCACGCAGGCCGACGCATCCACCTCGAAACGCTTTGGCGGGACGGGTCTTGGGCTCACCATCACACGGGAATTCTGCCGGATGATGGGAGGGGACGTCGAGGTCGAGAGTGAAGAAGGGGTTGGATCGACGTTCACGATCCGGCTCCCGAGGCGCGTGGAGGCCGCGAGTTCGTACGAGTCGGAGATCGGTGAGGGTGACGGCCCGCTCGTTCTCGTGATCGACGACGACGGCTCGGCCCGGGATCTCGTGCGCCGGCATCTCGAGCGGGACGGCTACCGGGTCGCGACGGCGTCCGATGGCGAGGTCGGGCTGGCGATGGCGAAGGAACTCGAGCCGGTCGCGATCACGCTGGACGTCTTGATGCCCGGGACGGACGGCTGGTCGGTGCTCTCCACGCTCAAGGCCGACCCCAAGCTCGCACACATCCCCGTCATCATGCTGACGATCCTCGATGAGAAGCCGCTCGGTGTGGCGCTCGGTGCGTCGGGTTACCTGACAAAGCCGGTCGAGCGGGAGCGCCTGCTCGACGTCGTCGGCCATTTCGCCAAGGACGCTAATACGAAAGTCCTCGTCATCGAGGACGACGAGAGCACTCGCGACATCGTGCGGCGTACGCTGGAGGGCGTCGGCTGCACGGTGGTGGAGGCCGAGAACGGCCGGGTGGGCCTGGAGCGTTTAGACGAGGACACGCCGTCCCTGATTCTCCTCGATCTCATGATGCCCGAGCTGGATGGCTTTGGCTTCTTGGAACTGCTTCGCGCAAGGCCGGACAGTGCGGACATCCCGGTGGTCGTGATCACCTCCAAGGACTTGACGGACGATGACCGTGCGAGGCTCAACGGTGGAGTAGAGCGGGTCCTGGAGAAGGGGGCGAGCCTGCGCGAGGAGATCGTTCTCGGACTCCGCCACGCGATTCCGGCCGACGTGCGTGGACGGACGAGAGAGGCCAACTCTTGAGTCCGCAGCCCCAACACTCGCCCAACGCCACGCCCCGACAACGCCTTCCCCACTGGCGCACCAGTCCCTGGTCCAACGTGCCGCGGCCTAGCCGAACCGCACGAATTCCCCCTCTAGCGCCCGCGTCCATTCGCGCCCGAGACCGGCGGCCAGCGCGGTCGGCGTCCAGAGCGCGAGCGACTCCAAGACCTGCTCCACGATCTCGCGCCCGTTGTGGGGCACATCGAACCGCGCCCCCACGTCGAGCAGGTCCTTCTCTGTGAAACCGAGGTGTTTTCCGTTCGCGGACATCTGGTGCTGCCGGGTCCACGGGCCGTGGGCGGCGTAGGCGACGTCATATGCGGGGGCCAGCCGCCAGTCGCCGTCACGGTCCATGAGAAAGGAGAAGTTCTTGACGTGGTCGTCGCGGTTGAGCGTCGCGAACGAGAAGACCATTCGCCGATACGCCTCGTTGAGGGCGGGCTGTCCGAGATGAAGCGCGCGGATCGTGCGGAAGTAGTCCTCGTAGGAGAAGACGAACTGCTCGTTGAAGTCGACGTGCTGTAGGCCTCCGAGGGTGTGCATGTGTAGCTTGCCGCCCCCGCCCCCGCCCGGAGGCCGGTCGAAGCGGCGCGTCATGAAGTGGCCGAAGCCGCGCTCCTCCATGAGGTGCGTCGGCTCCATCTCGATGCCGGCGGCGCGGGCCATCACGGAATACACGTACTCGGTGCGCCCGTAAGGGAGGGACTCGTACCCCACCTCCGCCGTCGGGCCGCCCGATCCACGCTGCACGCCGTCGAACTTGATGATCCAGGGCTCATCACCCGCCTCCGGAGAGACAAACCCCGAGCGCACCCGCTTCGCCTCGCAGTTCCACAGGATGAGGGCCTTGGCGCGCGCGCCGCCTGCGCTCCCGCCGACACGCATGATCTCGGGGATCGCCGCTGCGGCGTCGCCTTCTATGAGGCTGCGAGCCTGAGTCACGAGTGACGCGACCTCCAGCCCCTCCGACACAGGGCCCTCGGGCGACGCGTACGCCGGCTCGAACTCGAGCGCTCCCATCGCACGCGAGCCCAGGTAGAGAAGGCGCTGGACCGGGCTCAGCACGGCGCCTAGGCTCCCCCTCTCCTCGAAGTAGCGCCGGATCACGCGGTTGCCGAAGTCGTCGGGCAGCGAGTCGGCGAGCAGCCCCGGAAGACCGTCGAACGCGGGCTTTCGGCGGAGTTCGGGAAAGCTCATGGGCCCGCCACGAGAGAGCGGCAGATGAAGTGGGGAGACCTCGAGACCGCTCCGGCGGAAGTCCTCGTCGAACTCGAAGGTGATGCCGCCGGCCGCGTCCTCCGCCACCGCGGCGACGCGTCGGCCCCACAGACGGACCACCGCGACGGGACGATCGGACGACGTCTCAGCCAAGGCTCCGCCGCGCTCGCTGGCGTCCCCGCTCGAGTTGGTCCGCCAGCCGGATCGGCGAGACCAGCGGCTCGGGCAGGAAGCTGTCTAGGGCCTCGACACGGCCGAGGGCCCGGAGAATCTTCACGATCGTCTCCAGGCGGATATTCTCCCCGGCTTCCGCACGCTTGACGGTCGCGTGCCCCACCCCTGCGGTCTCGGCTAGCTCGGCCTGCGTCACGTTCTGCTGGAGTCGGAAGCCCCGCAGCCTCGCCCCGACCTCTCGGAGGATCTCTTTGGTCGTGTCAGTAGCTCGTATGTGACCCATTATCGTGTCCTGGGATGATAGTGGATCAAATATGGGCTATGGCTGGGCAGCACACAAGGTCGGAGGATCAGATATGATATGTTAGAATCGCCGGCATGGGTTAGAGGATCGTATACGATCTATCCGAAACCCTTCACCGCGGGATGAGTTTAGATAGGCGTGCTCCCCGAAAACCTCATCCTCCGTGCTACTGGCTCATCTTCTTTCTCATCGGGCTACCCGGCCTACGCGTTTGCTCCCGGCGAGTCATGCTCCCTC
>JBGMRK010000164.1:0-1558 GCA_048061375.1 Longimicrobiales bacterium
GAGATGCTGTACGCGTCCTCGATGACGAGGGGCTCGCCACGGCTCGCCACGAAACCCGCAATGCTACTCTCCTCGAGCGGCAGCGTGAAGTCCGGCGTGGGCAGGTCCGGGAGCGAATCGTTCTGAGCCCTGAGGAAGTGTAGATGCTCCACTCCCTCCTCATTCGTCTCCGTGAGATACAGGCTTCCCGCGTCGCTGTTGGTCAGAGTACGAGCCTGCGTGAGGATCATTCCGAGCAGGTCCTCGAGATTGCGCTCGCTCATGAGCGCGATACCGATCTTGTTCAACTCCTTGAGTTCGCCCTGCATCTCGTCCATCTGAGCGCGTGCGCGTCTCGCCCCCAACGCTTTCCCCGATGCCCGCGCGGCAGAGCGAATCGCGCGCAACTGCGCCTCGGGGCTCGCCAGATCGTCGAGATCGAGAAAGAGCCGGTCGGCTTTCTCCGCGGCTTCGCGAGCCTCGCCGTCCACGCTCAGCAACGTGGCGTGCTGTGGCAAGGAGGAGAGCTCTCCTCCCTCCGGCACAAGTGATCCGGCGAGAATAACGACCGTCGGTTTGTCCGTGTCCTCCACGGATGTGAGGTCGCTGAGTTCCCGGACCTCGACCGTGTCCCCGAGGGATGTGACGGCCGGCGGAACGCTTCCGGCCTGGCAGTAAAGGAGGAACGTGCTCATCGCATGATCTCGTCGGCCTTGTCGAACGCAATTCTCGCCTCTTCGATGCGCCCCAGGGCGTCGAAGATCTCTCCCCGCAGGAGGTAGATGCTCGCGCTGAGCGGTGCGCCGCCGGCCTCGAGTGCGCTGAGCGCATCCTCCGCTTCGTAAAGCAGATCGGCATCACGGTAGACCACGGCTGCCAGGAAGAGACCGTCCGTCGCGGGGTCGAGTCCCACTTCTGCCAGGAGGGCCAGGTCGGACGTCACTGTCTCTCCGGCCTCGGCCCCGATCACCGTGAAGGGTTGCTCCGTCGTAGGTCTTCCCGAGGGCCTGGTGGCCACCGTCCACCTATATTCGGCGCCTGGCTCCAGCGCCTCCACCGAGTCGGGAAGCGTCCACACGGTGTCCGGGCCCGTTTGGTAGCGCTCGAAACCGCCGCCGATCCGGCGGACCTGAAGGGTGTAGCCCGTGGCGCCCCCAACCGTGTACCACGTGAAGGTGGGCCGCGTACTCTTGATCTTGAGGCCGTTTCGCGGGGAGATGAGCGTCGGCTCGCCAGGGATCCCCCGGATCATGCCTTGCCGGTTCGGATTGCCACGCGCGTCGGTGGTCGCCGCGCTCGCGAGAACGCGCACTGTTCTGGACAGCACGCTGGTCTGCGCTCCGCCTTCGGGCACCTGGACCGTGAAGGCTTCGGTGATCATCTGAGTCCGTCCCGTCCGGTCGATCAGGGTGACCGCGCCACCCGTGCCCGGAATCACCTCGTCGCCGCCACTCAAGCGGCTCCCCACCGCGGCCGCTTGGAGCGGTCGGTCGCCTATTCGCAGCTGGACGTCGCCCTGAACGGTGACGACCATCGCGGCCGGGACATCCTGGAAGGGGTTCCCCGAGGCCGCTCCTAC
>JBGMRK010000164.1:1658-4928 GCA_048061375.1 Longimicrobiales bacterium
CCGCGAGGTCGGAGAAGAGTACCGAGATGGTCCGCGTTTGTCCGCCTAGCTTGAGCTTCGAGGGATCTGCAGCGATCTCATCCACGACGGAGGGAGAGACGAACTTGCCGAAGGCGGACTTGATGAAGCGCTTGTCCCGGCCCTCCACGATGGACACATAGGCCGTGGAGCCCAGGTATGCCGCGACGATAGCTACCATGGGCGCCACGATGGGCAGCCACAGGAACGAGCTCCCGAACTGCTGGAACGCGAGCGCAGAGCCACCTAGGGCGCCGGCCCCGGCCGCTCCGGCTCCCCAAAGGGCGCCCTTCCAGAAGACCGTCCCCGCGGTCAGGCCTGCGAGCGCCAACAGCATGGCCCAGACGATCGCGGTGCCGGCCGGCCGTATGTACTGGGAGTCGAGCAGGTTCTGCAGCGCGTTGGCGTGGATTTCCACGCCGTACGCCCACCCGTGCAGTTCACCCGTATCGGCGCGTGGGACGTCGTAGAACGGTGTGCGAAACTTATCCGAGTCGTGGAAGCCCGTCCCTATGAGCACGATCTTGTCCCGGAAGAACTCCGGCGAGAACATCGCGACGGCGCTGACCAGGCTGGCCGAGAACGCGGGGAACGCGCGGTCCTCCGCTTCGCCCGGCCGGGAAGGCGGCCCGACGAACCGAATCGTGAACGGATGCGCCGTTGGTCCATCTCCGCTTCCATCCGTCCACGACCTTGGCAGACGCCCGATCGATCGTGGCAGCCCGGCAATGTCGATGAAACCTCGGTTCTGTGCCTCACGCAGAATCGCGCCGGTATCGAGCCCCTGTGCGTGTGCGTACAGGGCCAAGGGCCAACTGGGTTCGAGTCCGCCGTCGGTCCGCACGGCCAACAGGCCGTCGCGGATCGTCTCGTAGGGCGTGGGTAAATCGGCGGCACCCACGGCCGCGGCGACATCCCCGAAGAACGGGTCGGGTGGAACCAGGCGTGAGCCTCGATTCGTCGACTCGGTGGGGGCGACCAGCACGACGTTGCCAGCGGCTCGGATGGCATCCCTGAGGAGATCGTCGCCGCCGTCCATGGCGTTCAACACTTCGTAAGTCTGCTCGAGATAGACGTCGAGGCCGATGGTCCCGGCCCCGGCCGCCGAGATCGATCGAATCAACTCCGCGAGAACCGGCCTCGGAAACGGCGAGAGATAGGGCCAGGACCGTACCGCGGTCGAGTCGAAGAGCACCAGCACGATCCGGTTGTCGTCGCTCGTGGCGCGAAGGCGATCCGCGAAGACCTGCTGGCGGTAGTCGAGCGTGAGGAGCTCGAGTTCCTCCAGGCCGGAGACGTTGCCATACCGGGACCCCAGCGCGGCAACCGCCCCGGCCGCCACGACGATCGCGCCCAGAACCCCGGCTCTCGAGAGTTTCATCGCCTCGACAGGTGCGACCCGCGCACGAGAGCCCGGCCTTTACCGGCGAATTTCGTAAAGGAGCGACGCGCTTCCCCAGGAATCCAGCCGGACGGCGCCCGGCGCACCGTCGACGCCTCCGGCCGCGTCGCGGACCGCCTCCGCGATGAGGTCGGCCAGAAGGACGTCGCCAAACGTGAAATCACCATCCAGGGCCAGCGGGATGTCCAGCGGCTCCGGCGTCACAAACGCTCGGGTCATGCCGCGCCCGGCGGGTGGCAGTACCTGGATCTCGCTCTCTGTGGGGAACGAGATCCTCTGGCCGGCCTTCACGCGGTTGTCGCGGTCCGCGCCGTTGGGGAAGAGAACGGTCACCGTGCCGTCCGTTCCGAGGTCCACCAACGTGAGGTAGCCGTCTCGGTCGGACTCGGCATAAAACTGGACGCTCTCACCGATGCCGAAGGTGGTACGGTCTCCGGCGAACCAGACCTTCACACCGAACGGCTGCGCGATGTTTTCCATGTCGCCCAGCCGTTTCGCGGACGCCTCGCGCTTGAGGTGCATGACGATCTCCTCGACGCCCTCCGGCCCAGCGGGGACAGTGTCCCTCACGAAGCCGTCCATGCCCACGATGCGCACGACCGCGCCACGCCGCCTGAGCAGCAGGTTGGAGAAGGCATCCGGATCGTCCACGAGCACCACGCTCTCGATGTCGGCCAACTGAGCGCGCAACGCGTCTGCGGTGGCACGTCCGACCGACCCCACACCCACCAGCAGCGGCCTCATCGGAAAGCGGAAGCCCGTCATGCGGGCATCGTCGCCCACGGTGACACTGCCTTCGAGGATGCGCGCGTACACGCGGTCCGGAGTGACCCTGTCGGCGACCATCCTGGCCCCGCTGTCGGTCTCGAATGTCGAGCCACGAGTGATGCCCAGGGCGTGACCGCCCGCCAGTTCCGCCGCATCGCCGGACGCCGCTACGACGGGCAAGAAGGCCTCGTAGACCACGCTCTCACTGCCCTCGAGGAAGAACAGCGGGAGTCCTTTGGTCGATACGTCCTCCGACAGGTAAGGATCCTGCTCGAAGCGGTTACGCTTGAGGGCGTCACGGACGCGGTCGAAGACCTCTTCGTACGTCATGTCGGCCGGAGCCCGCCACAACTCCCGCACCAGGAAGGTGGTGAACGCACCACCGTTGAAGGCCTCACTTCCATCCTCCCCTGGGAAATACGCGTCGACCGCCGCCTGGTCGGGCTGCGCGGCGGACAACTCCAGAACGTTGGCGTTCTTCGGATCGAATCCGGTCTTGTCCTTCTGTTCTAAAATGGCGCGCCGCGCCACCGCAGCGGGCTGCGCGATTTGCCGGATATCGCGGCCGAGCCGCCGGCTTTGAGAGAACGGCGTGACGGCGCGTGTTCCCGTTCCCGAGCTACAGTTGTCCAGCACGACGACGACGTTGTTGGTAGGGAGGGCTCGAAGCCACGCTCCGAAATCATCGTCGCTGATGTCCAACTCGGTGCTGGTCCGGCTTACGTCCGTGG
Source organism: Longimicrobiales bacterium (assembly GCA_048061375.1). Taxonomy (GTDB): domain Bacteria; phylum Gemmatimonadota; class Gemmatimonadetes; order Longimicrobiales; family Gaopeijiaceae; genus JACZXQ01. Next base: position 4,578 of record JBGMRK010000164.1, read on the forward strand.
GAGCGATGGTTTCGTCCAGGCCGTCGTCCTCGTCACCGTCTTCGTCCCACATCTGCGAACCGTGACCCGCATAGAAGACCGTGATCTGGTCGGCGGGACGGGCGTTTTGCGGGAGCCACTCGGTCAGGCCCGCCTCGATGTTCGCGCGTGTGGCATCGAGAGAGAGGAGCATCTTGATGTTCTCAGGCGCCACATAGCCCCGGCTCAGTAGCACGTCCCGGATCGCCAGCGCGTCTCTTTCGGCACCCGGGAGGTCGCCCCCCTCCTCGTCGCCGAAGTTGACGTAGTCGTTGATTCCGATGATCAGCGCCCAGCGGGTGGGAGCGATACGCTCCGCGGGTCCGAACGCGA
>JBGMRK010000165.1:0-4928 GCA_048061375.1 Longimicrobiales bacterium
GAGCATGGGATGGCCTCGGTCTGCTTCCCAGCGGTCGAAGTCGGTGACGCGGGTGAGCATCATCTTCGCGAGGCCGAACAGAGCGCCCGCCTTGGTGCCGGCGGAGAAGTCGCGCCGGATTAGCCCGGGATTCGCCACATAACGGCGCGCGATCGACTCGAAGGTCTCCGGGGCCCGGCCGGTGAGATCCAGCACGTGGCTCGTTGGGGCGCCCACGGCGAAGGCGCCGCGACGGGTGTCCTCGGCGTACTGTCGGATCTGCGATATTTCGAACGGTGTGATGCCCTGTGCCGTCGCCGCCTTGATGAACATGTCGACGGACACGGGACGGTGCCGGACTGTGCGCCCGAGCACGCCGGCCAGGATCCCGGCCATGTCATCGCCGGACAGCAGTTCGGGTCCGGTAGGCCGATACGTCCTTCCAGCGTGAGCGGCCGGATCGGCGAGCACCGCGGCCGCCACGGCGCCGATGTCCTCATTGGACGGTGGCGCGTTGAGTCCGTCTCCGAAGGGCAGTGCGAGCATGCCCAGATGCTTTATGGCAGGGAGACCCAGGAAGTAAGTGAACGCGAACAGGCCGGGATTGATGTACGTCACGTCAACTGTCGGCATCCAGCGAGCGACGTTGTTGGCGATCCAATGCTCGCGGGTCAGCACCGACGGGTGCGTCGGGTGCGGATTCCAGCCGCTCATGAGGGCGAGGCTCTCGAGCCGCGCTTCCTCTGCCGCCAGGGCGAACATCATCGTCCCGTGCAACAGATTCGGCGCGAATGGCGGAACGTGGTACGCTCGTTGAACGTCGACCATCGCGCGACGGAGATCCCGCATGTCGAACAGGTCTCCGACAAAGATATCCGCTCCTGCCTGCCTGAGCCTCTCAGCTCGAGCGTCGTCTCGACGAACGAAGGCTCGCACAGGAAAGTCCCGACGCAGCAGTTCATGAACCGCTGCGGCCCCAGTGTGTCCTGCGGCGGAGGTCACGAGGATTCTTGGCTTTACCGACATGCTTGAGCTCCTTGATCAGTGGGGCACCGCCCCGGTTGTATATGCAACTACCGACTGCAAAAAAATCACCCTCGCCCGATGTGACTCCACACCGCGTCGCCCACGGAATGAATCGAGGCTGCTCCCTGCTGGCCGAGCACGGCCTTGGCACGGGTCTGAGCTTCTTTCCACGCCGGGAGCGACTCTTCCACCAGGGCCTCACCCTTCTCGGTCAGGGACAAGTCACGCCCGTGACCCGAGCCTTCACTCTCGACATCCAGCCAACCGTTCTCACGCATCAGGCGGACGTTCCTACTCACGGTGGATTTCTCCATGTTCAGCCTTCTCGCGACATCCCCGGCGGGCAGCGGCCCGCGCTTTGCGACGAACACGAGAATGTTCAGTTGTCCGACCGTCACGCCGTGAGGACGTAGCGCATCGTCGTAAATCCCCGTGATCGTCCGGTTCAGGAGCCGGGTCCGCACGGCCAGACACTCTCCCGCGATCAGATCCACGGCCTGGTCGATTGAACGAGTCGTTTTCTTCGGCATGTTTCACTCCTATTAAGTTGTATATACAACCTTCGTGCCCGAGTGTCAACCCCAGCCCCCTCCGCCCATTGCCCAACCCCCCGACCCACACTAACTACAACCCTGCAAACATCCTCCGCCGTTTCCGCGGGAACGTTTCGCACACCACGCGACGACCCCGCTTGAACACGTAGCAAGGACGATACCCATGAAGACGTACCGGCTCGCGACCAGCATGGCCGCCGCCTACCTCTCGGCCTTTGCCCTTATGCTGTCCGCCACGATCGCCACCCCACCCGCGTCCGCCCAGGAAAAAGAGTCCGACAAGTGGGACGTCGAGCAGGAGTTGGGCCCCTCCACCCAGCTCACGTTCGACACGGACGAGGGCACGTGGATGAACCTGGACGTGAGCCCAGACGGTCGCACGGTCATCTTCGACCTGCTGGGCGACATCTACACGATGCCCATCGAGGGCGGCGTGGCCACGCGCATCGTGGCGGGCTCGTCGTTCGACATGCAGCCCCGGTTCAGCCCGGACGGCTCTCGGGTGGCGTTCATCAGCGACCGGGCCGGCAACTGGAACATCTGGACCATGGACCCCGACGGCTCCAACCCGTACGAGGTATCGACCGAGTCCAACCGCGAGGTTAACAGTCCCGCGTGGTCGCCCGACGGCCAGTACATCTTCGTGCGGAAGCACTTCGTGGAGAGGCGCTCCCTCGGCGCCGGCGAGGTGTGGATGTACCACGTGAACGGCGGCGCCGGCCTTCAGGTGACGGAGCGGAACGGGTGGCAGAAGGACCAGGGCGAGCCTGTGATTTCGCCCGACGGGAAGACCCTGTACTACAGCAAAAACGTATGGCCCGGCCAGACGTTCCAGTACAACAAAGACCCCAACAAGGTCATCTATGCCATCCTGAAGCGCGACCTCACGACCGGCGAGGAGCAGACCGTCACGCGCCGCCCTGGAGGCTCGATCACCCCGCAGCTCTCGCCCGACGGCAAGACGCTGGCGTTCATCCGCCGGGTGCGACTCAACACGGTGCTCTTCCTCAAGGACCTGGAGACCGGAGAGGAGTGGCCCCTGTTCGACGGCCTCGAGCGCGATATGCAGGAGGCCTGGGCGATCCACGGCGTGTACACGCAGTACTCCTGGATGCCCGACGGCAGCGCGATCGTGATCTGGGCCCAGGGGAAGATCTGGAAGGTGGACGCGACCTCGGGCGAGGCGACCGAGATCCCGTTCACGGCCCGGGTCGATCAGACCATCTATGAGGCCCTGCGCTTCCAGCAAGACGTCGCGCCGGCCGAGTTCGACGTGAAGATGCTCCGCCAGGTGACCACGTCGCCGGACGGCCGCTTCGTGGTCTACTCGGCGCTGGGCAGCCTCTACATCAAGGAGATGCCAAGCGGTGCGCCCCGGCGCCTCACCCGGGACGATGTGATCGAGTTCGCACCCGCGTTCTCGCCGGACAGCCGCTTCATCGCGTACGGCACGTGGAGCGACGCCGGCAAAGGGCGGATCCGCGTCATGCGGAACGACGGTACCGGTGGCCGCGATGTGGTGAACACCATGGGCCACTACACCACGCCCTCGTTCTCGCCCGACGGCACGATGCTGGTCTACTCGAGCATCGGCGGCGACCTCAACCGGGGGATCACACACGGCGAGAACCGCGGTGTGTTCGTGGTGCCCGTGGACGGCTCGGCCGAGCCCAAGCGCGTGCGGCGTACCGGCAGTGATCCCACGTTCGATCACACGGGCGAGCGCATCTACGTGAACGACTTCGCGGACGGCAAGCGCCGGCTCGTGAGCCTCGACCTGGACGGCACCGACGAGGTGGTTCATTTCGAGTCGAAGAACGCCACCCAGATCGTACCGTCTCCCGACGGCAAGTGGGTCGCGTTCACCGAGCGCTTCAGGGCCTACCTGGCCGCATTCCCCCGCTCGGGCCGCACCGTAACGCTGTCACCCACCGGCAAGGGGTTCCCGGTGGCCCGTGTGTCCGAGAATGCCGGGCGCTACCTGCACTGGTCGGGAGACAGCGGTTCGCTCCACTGGGCGCTGGGCCCCGAGTATTTCACGAGGGATCTGACCGAGACGTTCGCGTTCGTGCAGGGCGGCGCGCCCGAGACGGCGGAGCCCGAAGCGGCCGGCGTCCAGATCGGCTTCCGCCAGGCGTCCGACGTGCCCACCGGCACGGTGGCATTCCAAGGAGCCCGCATTATCACCCTGGCGGAGGGATCGGGTGAGGACGGCGGAGTGATCGAAGACGGCACCGTGATCGTGGAAGGCAACCGCATCACCGCCGTGGGAGCTACGCGCGACGTCGCCGTGCCCGAAGGGGCCTACGTGGTGGACGCCTCCGGCAAGACCATCATGCCGGGCATCGTCGACGTGCACGCGCACGTGGGGAGCGAGAGCGGCGGGATCACCGCGCAGGCCAACTGGGCCTTCCTGGCCAACCTGGCGTTCGGCGTGACCACGTCGCACGACCCGTCGAACAACACCGAGATGGTGTTCACCAACTCCGAGATGATCCGGGCCGGCCTCAAGCTGGGACCCCGGCTCTTCTCCACCGGCACGATCCTCTACGGCGCCGAGGGCAGCTTCAAGGCGGTCGTGGACGATTACGAGAGCGCGGAGAAGCACCTGCAGCGCATGAAGGCGGTAGGCGCGTTCAGCGTGAAGAGTTACAACCAGCGCCGGAGGGACTCGCGCCAGATGATCATCAAGGCGGCGCGGAAGCTCGGGATGATGGTCGTGCCCGAAGGGGGCTCGCTGCTCTACTCGAACATCTCGATGGTGCAGGACGGCCACACGGGGGTGGAGCACTCGCTGCCCGTGTCCGTGGTCTACAACGACGTGGCACAACTGTTCGGCCAGAGCGGGTCGGGCTACACGCCCACGCTAGTGGTGGGCTACGGAGGCCTGTCGGGAGAGTACTACTGGTACGAGCGCACCAACGTGTGGGAGAACGAGCGCCTGCTCACCTTCGTACCGAGGGACGTGGTGGACCCGCGCTCGAGGCGCCGCATCATGGCCGCGGGCGACGACGACTTCAACCATGTGCTGATCGCCGAGGGAGCCAAAGCCATCCAGGACGCCGGCGGCCTCGTGAACCTCGGCGCCCACGGCCAGATGCAGGGACTAGGCGCGCACTGGGAGCTCTGGAGCTTCTATCAGGGCGGCATGACCGAGGTGGAGACCCTCAAGGTGGCCACCATCAACGGGGCCAAGTACCTGGGACTGGACCGTGACCTGGGCTCGATCGAGGTGGGCAAGCTGGCCGACCTGATCGTGCTCGACTTCAACCCCCTGGAGGATATCCGCAACACCGAGAGCGTGAACATGGTGATGGCGAATGGGCGGCTTTATGACGCGTGGACGCTCAATCAGATAGGGAATCATCC
>JBGMRK010000166.1:0-2434 GCA_048061375.1 Longimicrobiales bacterium
GACGTCATGCACCTGTTCGTGAAGGCCGACGCCCAGGTCTCGCCTGAAGAGGAGCTCGCCCTGGAGGAGCTGAGCGGATTGATCGAGCACTACGTTGCCGGTGACGGCGCCGAGAGCCCTATCCACGAGGTGCTGATCGTGCCCCAGAGCGACGAGCAGATGGAAGCCGTGCGGGTGTTGATCCCTGGCACCGAGATGAAGGTGCTGAGGGGTGGCAGGGTCTTCTCGGTGGGCAGGTTCTTCTCGGCCAACTACGCCGAGGTGATCTGCGAGAAGTACATCGCCCTCGGGCTGTTTACGACCCAGGTGCGATCGTGATCTACGAGGAGCGTATGGTCGACTTGATGTGGCCTTCGGTGGAGGATCGGGGATCTTCCTTGCGGTAGCCCTTTTGGCTTGCTTCTTTCCCGCCATGAGAGCTACCTCGATCGCGCCGGTGGAGGCGCTGCGGGGCGACTGATCCGAGTCCGCCGGAGAGCAACCCGAATCTGGCAGACGATGCGAAGACCAACGAAACAAGGGCGCGACGCCTCACGGTGCCGCGCCCTCGTTTTGTTGCGGTCCAAACAGCCTTACCGTCCCTTGTACGGAATCTTCTCGCCGTCGGGCGATGCGATGATTCTCACCTCGCCGAAGTTCAGATGGACCCACCCGGTGTGGGGCGGGAAGTTACCCTTATCGGGCTGCATCGTATGCGCCACCACATGGAACTCGATCCCGGAGGCATCGGTGAACCCGCTCTTTACCGGTGCCATCGGCGAGTACGGCATGCCGTCCCCGTTGCGAATGGCGCCGTCCTCCCCCCGTGACCGCTCGCTGAGCATGGTGTGACTACCGATCATCGGAATCACTTCCTCGCCGTTCACGGTGATCGAGGACGGTCCCCACGTCGCGAAATAGTTGAAGATGTTCGGCATGACCGGAGCTTCGTTTCCGGTGTCGCCATGCAGCATGACATCCCGTTCCATTCTGGCCGCAGCCATCTTGTCCAGATTCAGCATCTGGACGATGCGAATCTTCCCGCTCCAAGCCTGGTCGCTCGAGAACTGGATGGGACCGGACTGCGCCGTGGTCTCCACCTCGGCCACCACCCGGCCGGTGCCCTCTTCAAAGTTCAGCTCGACCGTGGCAGTGCCTCTGAGCTCGCGCACATTAGCTCCATCATAGGCGAAGTTGTTGCCATAGCCACCGATAATTCTCGCGCCGGTCGCTTCGATCTTCCACTCGCCATTCAGCGCCGTAGGAACCTTGCCGGGTCCCGCACTCGATACGGGCACGAACGCAACCGCGCTCAGGAGCCCGGCCGTGAGTATCCCACCCTTGATGCTCCGCTTGTTCGAAGTCTTCATGCTCATCCATTCTCACCGTTGCCCGGCTCATTGTCGACCGGATCGTAAATGACGGCCGCAAGCGCCGTCCCACGTTTCGATCCCCAAATCAGGAGACCCGGATTCCGGTTCCCACCGAGTTGCGTCTGCGGTGTCGTGGCTCAGCCGACGACCCGCGCCAACTGCGTCTTCGCCACATCCGAAAGGGTGACGAGTCGCTCGTAGTCGACGCCACCTCGCACGGCCTTCACGAACTCGTCGGTAGCGAGTTCCAGCGCCTGAGTTACGCCGGCGCGGTCCGACTGGCTTTTCAGGGCCTGGTCCATAGCGATCGCGCTCTGCAGGCTCGCTGCCGCTCCGCCCGCTTCCCTGCCGTCGGCGAGCAGGTAGAGAACTCCATTGAACCGAGACGTCCATTCATTCGAGCGAGCGGCCGCTCCGATCACGGTTTTGAGAGCGGGAAACATGCTCGCGACCCGGTCGGGCAGTCCGTCCATGGGCGTCGTTCCGGGACCATCGAGCGGCCGTCCCACCACGATCCGACCCACCATGCCGAACATATAGTGCGGCTGGCAGAAATAGTCGTAGACGCCCTCGACCGTAAACGTGTGGGAAAAATCGGTGCCGTCGGTAAGACCGAGCATGCCCGAGTGCCAGGATTCCGCGCCCTCTGGAATTCGGAGCGGCAAATTGCCTCCGACCAGGGCGGCGTTGTCCGGATGAAACGCGGTGGCCGAGTGAAAGTCACCCATGTTCAGCCAGACCACGCTGGAGCCCGGCTCGATCACCAGTCCCACCGGATCGAATCGGAAGTTACCCCCATCCGTCCGCAGGCCGATCACGCGAGGTGGGAGTCCATCGATCCGGACCCCGTCGGCTGTCCACGCACTGAGCTGGCCGTCCCAATCGGCGGCACGGACCGCCCGCGCGGCTACGCCCATCGCCGGTACGGCTCCGAGCAATGTGGTCAGGAAACTCCTGCGATCCCATATAGTCGACATCTTCATTCCTCTCCCCGAAGTGGTTGGCCAACCCGGTGGGCGAATCTCGTTCTTCTCGTACTCGGAAAAACGGGGAGAGGTGGTTTGGGTTCCCTGCGGCGAATC
>JBGMRK010000166.1:2534-4893 GCA_048061375.1 Longimicrobiales bacterium
CGCCAACCCCACCGCAACTTTCAGACGTGGGATCAGAACGCAATCGGCGGTTAGCCGCTGTATGGTTTGCCGATATCGTTGGCTATACGCGCCTCTCCAGTCAGGACGAGGACGCAGCGCTCGCTGTTGTCGACGAACTTCAGGCGCTCTCATACGAGGCCGTCGACGGCAAAGGGCGCGTCGTGAAGTTTCTCGGAGACGCCGCCCTCGCCGTATTCGACTCTACGAACGCGGCCCTCGAGAGTGCGATCGCACTTCAGAGAGCCTTCGCCGAATCCGAGACCGTCCAATCCCATGCGTGCAGCCTCAGCGTCGGCGTGCACGTCGGGGAGGTGGTGGAGTCCGAAGACGGAGACATCTACGGCGACGGCGTGAACATGGCGTCCCGCATCGAGGGCGTAGCCAGCGCAGGCCAGGTCGTGATCAGCGAGGACGTCTATCGACAGATCCGCAACCGGCCGACGTACAACGCCCAGTCGATCGGCGAGCACGAGCTGAAGGGAGTCGAGAAGCCGGCTACACTCTTCGTCGTGGCGCTCGCGGGGCAAAAGCCCTTGGTCACTCCCGTGCAAGCCGAAAAGAGGGCCGCGGCCGCACTTGCCTCGGCACCGGCCAAGCCTCCGACGGTCTCGCACCGCAAGTCGGTCGCCGTGGGTGCCTCGGTCTCCGTCGTGGGATTCCTCTTCCTGGCCATGTTCGTCGCGTCGTCGGTCGGAAGCCGCGATGAGTCTCCGGAAGGCGGAGACTCCGATACGCCAGCCGCGGTCGCCTCCGATGAGGAAGCGACCCGGCCCGATGGCGTCGAGGGCACACAGTCTAGCCAGGCCGACGCCGGCGACCAGCGCCTTGCTGAAACGGGTAAGACGACCGGCGACCGGGTCGAGGACGCAGCCACCGCTCCGGTGCAAACGCGTCAGCCGGCCGCATCCGGGGGCCGAGCACCGGCCAAAGCGGGTTCCGTGGATGATGATCCGGTGGGGACCGCACCATCCACCGGTCTCGTCGTCATCGTCTATGGAGACGACGAACCAGCAGTTCGCCAGGTCGAGGCGTCGCTTTTGCGCTCGCTCGGGACTCGTCGTGAAGTCACGCCCATGGACGCGAGCAGCCTCGCGCTCATCCGGGGGGACGAGCCGGCCGTCCGGGCCGCGCTACAGGGCGATTTTCTCGCGCTGGTGGAGCTGGGTCGAACCCAACGCGCGGAGTTCATGATCGTCGGTGATCTCCGGTCGAGCGCCAGGCCGGGAGCCGGCCCGATGTACAGCGGCAGTGCGCAACTCGATCTCACCATGTACAGGGTCTCGACAGGCGAGCTCGTGGAGTCCGGCGTGTTCCGCGTCGGCATGGGTGGAGAACCCGGGAGAGTCGGGACGAGTGAGTTCGACGCCCGCACGCAGGCAGCCGACGAGGCAGGAAAACAGGGGGCTGCCGCAGCGAGGCGTTGGCTGGTGCGGGCGCTCCGCTGACCCATCCCACACGGAGGTAGAATCGTGACAACCAGAGCATGTAGGTGGATCGGTGTCGGTATCGTCTCACTCCTCACGTTGGCGGGACCCCTCCAAGGACAGGCGAAGCCGAGGATCGCCGTCATCGCCTTCGACAATCGGACCGGTTGGTGGGCGAGTGAGTTGGGAAACGTGGCGGCGGACATGATAGTCACGCGGCTGGTGAACTCCGGCCGCTTCTCGGTGATCGAGCGCGAGCGCCTCAGTGCAATCCTCGCGGAGCAAGGCTTCCAACTGACTGGACAGGTCAATCCCACCGACGTCTTGGAGATCGGTCGGATGGCCGGCGTGGACTATTTGGTCACGGGATCGGTGACTCGCTTTTCCATCGATAGGAAAGGCGGGAGCGTGCTCGGGAGATCGGTGAGTTACACCGAGGCCGAGAGCGAGATGAACATCCGAGCCTTCAGCACGACGACCGGAGAGATCATCGTGGCGACGGAGCAGTCTGGAAAGAAGCGCCTCGCGAGTGTGAGTGGGGTGATCAGCATGTCCGCGATGGACCTGGGCGCTGCACAGGATGCCCTCGGACCGGCGGCGGACAAGGTCATGAAGGAGCTTCTGAAACAGTCCGACAAGTTCGTCGTCACGGAGGCCTCGGCTCCGCCCGCCGCCATGCCCGAGATCGTGGGCAGCAGCGCGGACGGCTCGATCTACATCGATCAGGGTGAGAACTTCGGGCTCCAGGTGGGCCAAAGGTACGAAGTGCATCGTGTGATCGACGAGATCATCAACTCCCGAGGGGAGGTCCTCGATCAGATCACCGACGTGGTCGGCATCATCGAGGTGACCCGTGTGCTCTCGCAGTCGGCCGTCTCCAAGATCGTGGAGGGAGAAGCCGAAGAGGGTGACAC
>JBGMRK010000167.1:0-4872 GCA_048061375.1 Longimicrobiales bacterium
GGCCCCGACAAGGCGCTCTTACCCTCCATCAGGTTGGTTGCTCCCTCTCCCGGCCTCTTCTACCTTCCTGCCTTCCGGCTTCCACGCCATCGACATCTGGAATCGAATGGACAAGCTCACTTCCCTGGCCAAGCGCCGGGGTTTCATCTTTCAGTCCTCCGAGATCTACGGCGGCACCGGGTCCGTCTGGGACTACGGCCCCCTTGGCGTCGAGCTCAAACGAAACGTCAAGGATCTCTGGTGGAGCTCCATGGTCCACCAGAGGGATAATGTCGAGGGCCTCGACGCTGCCATCCTGATGCACCCGAAGGTTTGGGAGGCATCGGGTCACGTCGAAGGGTTCACCGACCCGCTGGTCGAGTGCAAGAGTTGTAATCGGCGCTTTCGAGCGGACCTTCCTGAGGTGGGGGGTGGGCAGTGTCCCGTTTGCGGCACAAGGGAGGCGTTTTCCGAACCGCGCCTCTTCAACCTCATGTTCAAGACGTTCATGGGGCCCGTAGAGGAAGAAGCGTCCGTGGTCTACCTACGGCCCGAAACGGCCCAGGGGAGCTACGTGAATTTCTTGAACGTGCAGACCTCCGCGCGCCAGAAGGTTCCGTTCGGCATCGCCCAAATCGGAAAGGCGTTTCGGAACGAGATCACGCCCGGCAACTTCATCTTCCGCACACGCGAGTTCGAGCAGATGGAGATGCAATTCTTCGTCGAGCCAGGCACCGACGAAGAGTGGTACGAGTACTGGAAGGCCCAGCGACTCGACTGGCACTTGTCGTTGGGGATCAACAAGGAAAAGCTCCGATTCCATGACCATGGGCCCGACGAGCTGGCCCATTACGCCAAGACCGCGGTCGACATCGAGTACGAGTTCCCGTTCGGCTGGAAGGAGTTCGAGGGAATCCACAACCGCACCGACTTCGACCTGTCCCGGCATCAGGAGTTCTCCGGCAAGCGGCTGGAATACATCGATCCGGGTGGCGGCAAGCGGTTCGTGCCCTACGTGGTCGAGACCGCCGTCGGTGTCGACCGCACGGTGTTGGTGGTGCTCGCGGATGCCTACCACGAAGAAGAGGTCGACGGCGAGGAGCGCGTTGTCCTTCGGCTGAATCCACGCCTTGCGCCCATCAAGGTGGCCGTCTTCCCCTTGGTCAAGAAGGATGGGCTGCCCGAATTGGCCACCAATCTGCAGAAGGATCTGCGCGCTGCGGCGATCCCGTCGTTCTATGACGCCGCGGGCTCCATCGGACGCCGCTACCGCCGGCAGGACGAAGCAGGCACCCCTTGGTGTGTCACGGTGGACGGGCAAACGAACGAGGATGCCACGGTCACCATACGGGATCGCGACACCCTCGAGCAGGTTCGCGTGGCCGCAGACCAGGTCGAGGCCTGGGTGCGCGAGCGTCTATGAGTTCCTAGCTCGCGATTGTCAGTGAGCGAGCGCCGCCTATCTTCTCCCGGTCGAAGACGCGGTGCGTCTCGACGGACCTGACCCGCTCATCCCACAGGAGATGTTCCAGGTGGCATCCAAATCCGAGGTGTTCAGCTCGCGGTGGGGGATGCTCTTGGCCATGCTGGGCATGGCTGTGGGAACCGGGAATATCTGGCGTTTCCCTCGCATCGCAGCCTCGAATGGCGGCGGATCGTTTCTGGTCGCTTGGGTGGTTTTTCTTCTTATTTGGTCGGTGCCCTTGCTCATTCTCGAGTTCGCGATGGGCAAGGGGACGCGCCGCGGTACGGTCGGGTCCTTCATCAAGACTCTCGGCCCCGGTTTCGCATGGATGGGCGCCTGGGTGGCCTTCGTGGCCACGGCGATCATGTTCTACTACAGCGTGGTCATGGGATGGACGATCCGGTTCTTCGTGGCGACGCTCACCGGTGAGATTCCAGCTGCGACACCCGGCGCTTTCTGGAATGATTTCGCGGGCTCTCCGGGAGCGGTCGTCACGCACGTGGTTGCCATTTCGCTGGGCGTCTTCGTGGTCTCAAAGGGGGTCAAGGGGATTGAAACAGCCGCCCGTTTCTTGATTCCGAGCCTCATCATCCTGTTGGTCGTGCTTGCCATCAGGGCGGTGACGCTTCCTGGGGCGAGCGCTGGGCTGGCATTTCTGTTCACGCCCAACCTTGCTGATCTCGCCGACGTCAACATTTGGCTCGAGGCGCTGACACAGAACGCGTGGGACACGGGTGCGGGGTGGGGGTTGGTGTTGACGTATGCCATCTACATGCGGCAGCGGGAGGACACGGCTCTGAACGCGTTCGTGATCGGGTTCGGGAACAACGCGTTGTCACTGTTGGCCGGGATCATGGTGCTGGCCACTGTCTTCTCCATCATGCCGGATGCGGCGAGTGAGATCGTGGGCGCCGGGAACGAGGGACTGACATTCATCTGGGTTCCCCAGCTGTTTGCGCTCATGCCCGGCGGACGCTTCTTCATGGCGTTGTTTTTCATCGCACTCGTTTTCGCCGCGTGGACATCGCTGGTCGCGATGATCGAGCTTGCGAGCCGGATCCTCATGGATCTTGGGTTGCCGCGTGGGCGGGCGATCGCAATGGTGGGCGCGGCCGGCCTCCTCTTCGGCATCCCGAGCGCGCTCAACATGGACGTGTTCGCCAATCAAGACTGGGTCTGGGGCGTCGGATTGATGCTCTCAGGTTTTTTCTTCGCGTTCGCCGTTCTCAAGTTCGGAGTGGCCAAGTGGCGTGAAACCTTCATCAACACCGGTCATTCCGACATTCACATCGGGGCGTGGTGGGACTGGGCGATGCGCCTGATCGTGGTCGAGGCCGCCGTGCTGATGGTGTGGTGGTTGCTGCAAGCTCGAGGAGAGGACTTTGCGGAGACCTGGACGATGTTCTCGGCATTCAACGTGGGCACCGTCTTGATCCAATGGGCGATCGTGCTGGTCTTGTTGCTGGCGCTGAACAGGTGGTTGGGTGCGCGAATGTCGCGGAGTCCGGACAGCGTCGAGGCGTGACCATGCCCAGAGAGTCGAAGACCAAGAAGCGAGAGCGTGCCGAGGAGGTCTACGACCTCCTGAGCGAGGAGTACCCGGACGCGAGCTGCGAGCTGGACCATGTGGATGCCTTCCAACTTTCCGTGGCCACGATCCTTTCCGCGCAGACGACAGATGTGCGGGTGAACATGGTCACTCCGGGCCTTTTCGACCGGTACGCTACTGCCACAGCATTGGCCGGAGCCCGCCGGGAAGACGTGGAGGAGGTGGTCAAGTCCACGGGATTCTTCCGAAACAAGACAAAAAACATCATCGGTTTTGCCCAGGGGGTGGTGGAAGACCACGGCGGCGAGGTTCCACGGACCATGGCGGAACTCACTGCTCTCCCGGGCATCGGGCGCAAGACGGCGAACGTGGTGCTTGGAAACGCGTTCGGCGTCGCCGAAGGCGTGGTAGTCGATACCCACGTCAAGCGCTTGTCGAGACTGCTGGACTTCAGTGCGGAGAAAACACCGGAGAAAATCGAGCGGGATTTGATGGCGCTTTTCCCGAACGAGCGTTGGACGATGCTCGCTCACGTGTTGATCTACCACGGACGCCGCGTGTGTGACGCACGCAAACCCCGCTGCGAGGCATGTGTGGCCTCGCACCTCTGTCCGTCGTCCCGGGTATGAAGGAAACCCTTTCACGCCGAACAGCTCAGAAGGATGGGGGGGCATGTGAGTAACGCGCTTCCGAGTAGGGCCGAGGGCCTAGCGCTCCTCGAGTCGTGGGTCGAGAAGGAGGGACTCAGAAAGCACATGCTTGCGGTCGAAGGCGTGATGCGGCATTACGCGCGGCTGCTGGGTGAGGATGAGGAGCTTTGGGGCCTGGCAGGTCTGCTCCACGATCTGGATTGGGAAAAACACCCTGACGAGCATCCGAACCGTGCCGTCGCGGAGTTCGAAAGCCGGGAGTATCCGCCGGAGTTGGTGCGTGCGGTTCAGGCGCATGCGCCCGGGCGGACTGGAGTACAGCCCCAGACCCAGCTCGAAAAAGTACTCTTCGCCTGCGACGAGCTTTCGGGGTTGGTCTATGCCTGCTGCCTCGTGCGGCCCAACGGGATCGACGATTTGAGCCCGAAGTCGGTGACCAAGAAACTCAAGGACAAGGCATTCGCCGCCGGGGTCAACCGCGACGATGTGGCACGCGGCGTCGAACTAATGGAAATGGAACGGGTTGAGCACATTCAAAACGTGATCGACGGAATGCGCGAGGTCGCGGATACGCTTGCCGTTCGGGCGGAAGACCGGGGCTGAACCGATGACCTTTGCAGCCCGCATCGTATTGCTGACCGCCGCGCTAGTAGTGGTTTCTCCACACTCCGGCGTGGCCCAGACGGACGTGGAGGCCCTCGCGGCGATCTACGGAACCCGGGTTCCGGATGGGTACTACGATGTCCTGCGGGAGAATCCTGACGCATTTCGGTTCCAGCGCGCGTGGATAAGACCACTGCGCAGCGGTGCGCGTGCGGGGTTGAGTAACCTGTTGGGTGGTCCGGCCCCGGGTCTTGGACCCCGGCCGTGGCCCGCGCTCGGCACCTTCAGATTCCCTGTGATCCTTGGCCTCTATTCGGACTCGGATCCGGCCCTCGGCGAGGCACCCTTCACGAGGGACGCGATTCAGGCCCAGTTCTTCGACGGTCCGAACCAGCAGGGGCTTTCGGTCGCCGAGTACTACACGGAAAACTCGGGTGGCCGCGCCACTCTGGTCGGCGAGACGCAAGATTGGGTGAAGACCAGCCTCTCGGCTGCCGACGTCACCGGGAACTCCAACGGCCTCGATTCCTCGGGTGACGTGACCGGGTTCATCCTTGAGATCCTCGGAGTCGTGGACGACGGTTCCATCGATTGGGGCACTTACGACAACGATGGGCCGGACGGCG
>JBGMRK010000168.1:0-4861 GCA_048061375.1 Longimicrobiales bacterium
ACCCTCGGGCTCGGGATCGGCAGCAACGTGGCCATCTTCAGCGTGGCGAACGCTGTGCTCTTCCGGCCGCTGCCTTACGAGAACCCCGAGCGCTTGGTCCTCGTGTGGAACCGCCTGCTCACCACAGACGTGGATCGGGCGCTGGTGTCGGGTCCGGACTTCGTGGATTACCGGAACGAGACCACTCAGTTCGAGGGGTTCGCGGGTGCGTTCGCACTGAGTGGAACCATGACCGGCGAGGGCGTCGCCGAAGAGGTCATGTCGGGCTGGGTCACGGACAACCTGTTCAAGATCCTCGGAGTGACCCCGATGCTGGGGCGTGACTTCGCGCCGGAGGACGCCCTGACTTTCGACCCCGCGCTGTTCACCGATCCAAACGCACAAGCTCCTCCTGGCTCGATCATGCTTAGCTACGGCCTCTGGCAGCGGCGCTTCGGAAGTGATCCCGGGGTCCTGGGCAAAACCGTCCAGATGGATGGACAGGGATCCGTGGTGGTGGGTGTGTTACCGCCCGACTTCCGCGTCTATCTGCCGGAAGACGCCGGGATGCCCACCAACATCGATGTCTGGCGTGTGGTCCCCAGCAACTTCACCGAAGTGGCCCGTGACGCCGCGTGGCTGACGGTGGTGGCCCGTCTAAAAGAGGGCGTGTCCGTGGAGAGGGCGCAGCAGGAGATGGACGCCCTGGCTCGCCGCCTCAGGGAGACCTATCAGGAACACGCCAACAGCAACATGCAGATCGTCGTGAACTCCATGCGCGGCGACGTGGTGAGCCACGCTCGACCTGTGCTGCTCGCGCTGCTGAGCGCCGTCGGGTTCGTGCTGCTGATCGCGTGCAGCAACGTGGCGAACCTGTTGCTCGTGCGTGCCTCCGCTCGTGGGCGAGAGATCGCGGTGCGCGCCACGCTCGGCGGCAGCAGCCTACGCATCATCCGCCAGATGCTCACCGAGAGCGCGGTGCTCGCGATAGGCGGGGCGGCGCTGGGCCTGCTCCTAGCCTGGGGGGGGATCCAGGTACTCGCGGCCATGAGCCCGGGCAACCTGCCGCGGGTGGAGAACGTCGCCATCGACGGACCGGTGCTGCTGTTCACGGCGGGCGCGACGCTGCTCGCGGCCATGCTCTTCGGAGCCGCGCCGGCACTAAAGGCGGCCAGCCCCAACCTGGCCGACGCGCTCAAGGACCGGGGCAGCGACTCGGGAGGCGTTCGCGGAAACAAGCTGCGCACCGGGCTCGTGGTCTCGGAAGTCGCGCTCTCTCTGGTCCTGCTGATCGGGGCGGGATTGATGCTTCGCAGCTTTGCGAAGCTTCAGTCGGTGGAGCCGGGCTTCGACGCCGAGAACGTTCTCACGCTCACGGTCCCGTTGCCGTTCTTCAAGTATCCGATTGAGGCGACTCGGGCGGACTTCTTCGATCAACTACGGGATCGCGTGGCGGCCCTGCCTGGGGTGGAGGCGTTTGGCGGAGTCACGCCGCTCCCGCTCGCCGGAGGGGAGCAGTACTCGGTCAGCTCCTATGCACGCGAGGGCGGTACCGAGGAGGAGTGGAACGCCAACTCGGCGGACTATCGTTACGTGATTCCAGGCTACGTCGACGCCATGAAGATTCGCTTGGTGGAGGGGCGCACCCTGACCATGGCGGACAACCAGGAGGACGCGTTGAACGTGGTGCTGGTGGACGAAAAACTGGCCGGCCGCACGTGGCCGGGCGAGAGCCCCATCGGAAAGCAGCTCGGTGTCGAGTGGTGGAACATGGAGACCTTTTCACTCGATCGCAGGCTGGTACTGGTAGTGGGCTCGGTGAGCAACGTGCGAGCGGAAACGCTCGCGTCGGACGGCCGCGAAACCGTCTACCTTCCCTACCGCTTCGGCCCGTGGCTGCCGATGACGCTCACGGTTCGGAGTAAGGGTGGCCTTTCCGGCCTCCTGCCGCTGATCCGGGACGAGGTCGAGGCCATGGATCCGGAGGTGCCCGTCTCGAACGTGCGCTTCATGGAGTCGTACGTGGATGACGCGATGGCCCAAACCCGGTTCACGCTCACGCTCATCACTATCTTCGCCGCCATGGCGTTGGTGTTGGCATCGTTGGGCCTGTATGGCGTGATCTCGTACTCGGTGCGGCAACGAACCAGAGAGATCGGCGTGCGTATCACGTTCGGGGCTCACGAGGGCGACATTGTACGACTTGTGGTGCGGCAGGGTCTGACCGTGGCTGTGGCCGGCATTGCCTTGGGGCTGATCGTCTCGTTCGGTCTGACACGCCTCGTGTCGAGTCTGCTGGTCGGGGTCACGGCCACGGACCCCGTGACCTTCCTGGGCATCCCGGCTTTGCTGTTGGCCGTGTCCGTAGTGGCCAGCTACGTACCGGCGCGTCGGGCCATGCGAGTCGATCCGGTGGAGGCCTTGAGGGGCGAGTAACCCGTGAGGGGCGAGTAGCCCGCCTCACCCACTCTCATGGCGGCCACCCAGTCCACGGCCGGCTCCTAATTATTCCTCAGCAGTCCCATCCCCATCAGTCCCATCCTGACATGGGTGGCGGACGCCTCTAGGCCGTATCTATGGGGTGCCCGACGTGAGTCCCACTGACGGCACATGTCCGGAAGCGGCACTAGGCCGCATCCAGCGAACCCGTGAACAGGAGTTCGGACATGATCGAGAGACTGGAGCACTTGGGAGTGCAGGAACTGACGCTGGTCGAGCAGAGTGAGGTACTGGGAGGGGACGGGATCGTGGGGTTGATCGGGAAGGGCTTTGGGCTCGCCGCCGGGGTCGCCGTCGCAATTATCTCCGCAATATTGGACCCAGGATACGACAACCCGCGCTATAGCGGGCAGTGGATGGGCTAGAACAACGGACTAGCAGAGACTCACCACCCTGCCGGGCACCACGGCCACGGCAGAAGACATCGGAGGCAGCATGCAACAGGTGGATCCGTTTGGCGATCTCGGCGTCGCCGCGCTCATTGAAGAGGACCTCGCCACCATTCGTGGAGGGCTGGGGTTCTTGGCCACACTCGCAACCGGCCTGCTCGTGGCCGTTTTGGTGGAGTTTGACGAATTCGTCGAGGGCTTCAAGGAAGGGTTCGCGTACATACGCGGGTAACCTGAGGGCAGAGGCCGTACTGCCCGGGTCGGGGGTCCTCCCCGGCCCGGACGGGGCCTACACATATATAGCATGGCCCTATCGCACCATAACAAGCGAGCGCGACGATGACTCCTATCACCGACAATTCCGGGCAAATGCCGACTCATGCTGAAGTCCTCTGGACCACGCCGGTCGGACGGGCATTCTCTTGGCTCCTCCTCTTCAGCGTCTTCGCCACAGTCAGCCTCATAAAATACGGCGGCGTTCGAGACCTCTCGTACGCCAATGGGCCTGCGTGGCTCGCCGCGATATGGGGCTGGCTGCCCAGCTACCTCGCGGCCCTTGCGCTTCCGTACATGTGGCCGGCCAGGAGGCGCCGGTATCTCGGGCGAGTGGGTCCCGTGGACTTCCTGCCCGAGGTAGCTGCGGGAAGCGGCACGATCCTGGTGCTTGAAATCCTCGGTGTCCCCGGGTGGATTGGCTCATTCGAGTGGTCCGACCTCATTGCGGGGGTTGCGGGCGCAGTGACGGCCTTCCTTCTTTACCGCGCCCTGGTGCGCCCATCCTTCACGATGAATGGACAAGAGTGACACGGCGCTTCAGGGCTCAGCACCCGCGGCCGGGCCCTTCCGCTTCGACGATCCACACGACCTCCTCGAGACTCACCTAGCACGCACCTCCCGGAGCGCCCACTGGATCTACGGGATGGCCCTCCTTCTGATCGTCGGCGGCCTCTCTTCTCTCGGTTTGGTTACCGTCGATGTCTACGTGAGCGCCGCAGGCGTCATCCGGCCCACCTTGGAGAAACACGCCCTCACGGTCGCCGTCGACGGCGTGGTGGAGTTCGCGTCGTTGGAGCCCGCCTCGACCGTTGAGCGGGATCAGGTCGTGCTCAGAATTCGGGCGCGTCCTACCGAGGCCGAGCAGGAGACTCTCGCGGCAGATCTGGCGCACACCAAGCAGGCCATCAGTGATCTCACATACCTCCTGTCGCGATCAGGCGATTGGTCGGCCGGGAGGGACGTGCTCCAAACGATCGCTTACGTCCAGCAGACCCGGGAGCTGGAGGCTCGAGTCGACGAGATCGACGTCCAAATCGACGCCGCCCGGCGGGAACTCGATCGCCTCGAACAGCAACTCGCAGGCGAGATCGTGACTCCCGTCGAGGTGGAGGTGAAGCGGTACGAGTTCCGCCGTATCCAAGCACAGCGCACCCTCCTCCTCGAGGAGGCCCGCAGCCGCTGGGCCGACGCCCTTACTTCCGCGCGGACACGGGCCTGGACACTCGGAGCCCAACGCGCGCGGTTGGCCCAGGCAAGAGCGCTCCACGAGGTCAGGAGTCCGGTCCGTGGAAGCCTGGAGGAGGTCGTCCCCTTTTCCCCTGGGAGCTTCGTCCGTGCGGGTACCCGCCTGGCTGTGGTATCACCCGACACGGATCTGGTCGCCGAGGTGCTGGTTCCTCCGTCCGACGTGGGGTTCATCCGCCTTGGTGGGCCCGTCCTGCTGAGGGTCCACGCGTTCAACCCCCAAGAGTGGGGCGTTCTCACCGCGCACGTGGAGAGCATCGGAGGCGACGTGGTGGACGCGGGCGCCAATCCGGTATTTCGCGTTCGCGCGTCGATCGATCGGAGCTTTCTCGAACTTCCCAGCGGTCACCGCGGGAGCCTGCGAAAGGGCATGACGTTCGAGGCACGGTTCCTCGTGGCGCGCCGCAGTCTTCTCCAACTTCTGCGGGACCGCGTGCAGGACTGGATTCTCAGTCCGATTGAGGCGGACTAGA
>JBGMRK010000169.1:0-4729 GCA_048061375.1 Longimicrobiales bacterium
GCCGAGCCGGGCGATCACGCCAGAGATGGCTTCATGCCCTGGCCGGTGATCAAGAGCTGGCAGGAGCCGCAGGTCGAAGTGGGAGACCGAGTGGAGAGGCGGCAGCTTCTCGCCGACGGCAGGACCCACATTTACTTCCAGGCGAACGTGGGGATCTTCACTCTACTCGTCTTCATCATCGGCCTCGCCATGGGGGTCGGTAAGGCTGCCGTCTACAAATACATACCGGATTATTTCCCCGATGATGTAGGCGTCGTAGGCGGCCTCGTCGGCGTCTTGGGCGGCCTCGGGGGCTTCGTTCTCCCCATCGTCTTCGGATCGTTACTCGACTCGCTCGGCCTTTGGACCACGACGTGGATGTTCCTGTTCCTGGTTACCATCGCCTGCCTGATATGGCTGAGCCTCGTCGTCCGCCGCATATCACAGCACATCTAGGAGGCCCAAACGTGGAGGGCTTTGGTGTAGATCAAGAAAAAACCGGCGCCCCGACACCTCCCGCGGGACTGTCGGATTGGAACGTCGAGGATGCGAGCTTCTGGGCAAGGACGGGCAGGAGGACGGCCTTTCTGAATCTCATTATATCCATACCGTGTCTCCTCCTGGCATTCGCCGTCTGGCTCTTCTGGTCGATCATCATCGTCCAGATGGGGTCGCTGGGCTTCCCATTTTCAACGACCGAGCTCTATACGCTGCCGGCCGTGGCCGGCTTGGCCGGAGCAACGCTGCGCATTCCCAACTCGTTCATGATCGCCATCGGGGGCGGCCGAAACGTCATCGGCGTCACCACGGCACTCATGATCATCCCGACGCTGGGTGTGGGCCTGGCGCTTCAGAGTCCCGACACGACGTATTTGACATTTGTCATGTTGGCGGCTCTGAGCGGCATCGGTGGAGGTGCGTTCGCCTCGTCCATGTCCAATATCAGTTTCTTCTTCCCAAAGCGGATGCAGGGGCTGTCGCTCGGTCTCAACGCCGGTCTGGGCAACGTGGGCGTGAGTGTCATGCAGGTGCTTCTGCCCTGGGTGATGGGTTTCGCCGTGCTGGGTGCATTCAGCGGCGATCCGAGCAAGCTCCCGGACAGCCTGGGGGGCGGCCTCGTGTGGATCCAGAACGCCGGCCTCATCTGGGTACCGGCGTTGGTCGTTCTGACGGTCCTCGCGTTCGCATTCATGAACAACCTGCACTCGGTCGGCGCGGCTCCGATCGCGATCGGGAAGGTGCTTTGGCTGGAGTTGATGGGCTTCGGCGGAGCCGCCTTCGGTGTGTGGCTGCTCCTGGGCGTCGATTTTGGACTGCCGGACCTGCTCAAGATTTTCCTGGTCCTCGGGCTCACGATCGGCATGACCCTGATGCTCATCCGTTACTTGAGTCCAAAGGTCGTAAGAGACAACCTGACAGGGCAGTTCGCCATATTCAAGGAGAAGCACAACTGGGTCATGACGTGGCTCTACGTAATGACCTTCGGCTCGTTCATCGGCTACTCGGCCGCGTTCCCCAAGCTCATCCAGGACGTCTTCGGCACACTACAGGACGGAACCCTCAATCCGAACGCGCCTAATCCACTCCAGTACGCGTGGCTCGGTCCGCTGGTGGGTTCGCTGGTGAGGCCGGTCGGTGGGTGGATCTCCGACAAGTTGGGAGGCGCCCGAGTCACCCACTGGGACACTATCGTGATGATCGGCTCAGCGCTCGGAGTCGCCTACTACGTGAAAGCGGCGGGCGCGGCGGCTTCGCCTGAAGTGTATTGGTGGCCGTTCTTCTGGCTGTTCATGTTGTTGTTCGTGACCACAGGCATCGGCAACGGGTCTACGTTCCGGATGGTGCCGATCATCTTCAAGCCTTCGATGGCTGGCCCTGTGCTGGGCTGGACCTCCGCGGTGGCCGCGTACGGAGCCTTCCTGATCCCACGGATTTTCGGCGGGCAGATCGAGGCTGGAACGCCGGAGTACGCCTTCTACGGATTCGCCGCGTACTACGTGAGTTGTCTCGGGGTCAACTGGTGGTTCTACGCACGCAAAGGCGCTGAGATCCCGTGTTGACGCCCCGTCAGAGGGGCTGAATCTTCGCTAGCGAGGCTCGTCATGCCAAAACCTCGACATATTCTGTGGGAAGGACTCGTCACCGGTCTGATCGGGGCTGGCGGGGTAGCGTTCTGGTTTCTGTTGGTGGATATGGTGGCGGGTCGTCCCTTGTACACGCCGGCCGTTCTTGGATCGGCAGCGACGCTCGGCCTGAGGGATCCGGCACTGGTGGTGATCAACCTCCAGTCCGTTGGGGCCTACACCGCGTTTCACGTCCTCGCCTTCTTCGCGGTGGGAGTGGTCGCCTCGGCGCTCGCGCACGAGGCCGAGAAGTCCCTCCACGTCCTTTGGCTGGTAGTGGAGTTCTTCCTGATCTTCGAGTTCGCGTTCTACGCAGCGGTGGGTCTCGTCTTCGCGCCGCTCCTGGCCGAGCTGGCCTGGATCAACGTGGCCGCAGGCAATCTCATCGCCGCGGCCGGCATGGGCTACTACCTATTGTATGCCCACCCAGAGATCGCCTCGCAGTTGAAGTCCCTCGATACGGAGGACGCGTCGGAGGCAGAGTAGACTACCGCCCAGTCAGCCCTCTCCGCTCCAACAGCGGCGCGATGTCCGGATCCCTACCGCGGAAGCTCCGGAACAAGGTCATGGCGTCCACGCTTCCTCCACGGGACAGTAGCGTCGCCCGGAAGTGATCACCGTTCTCGCGCGTCAGGCCACCGTTCTCCTTAAACCACTCCACGGTGTCGGCGTCCAGCACTTCACTCCAGATGTAGGAGTAGTAGCCGGCGGAATAGCCGCCGATGATGTGCGAGAAGTATGTGCTGCGATAACGAGGGGGCACCGCATCCAGAGCGACCCCGGCATCTCTCAGCGCGCCGGCCTCGAAGGCGAGCAGCCCGTCGGCGTCCGGTAGGTCTTCCGGTCCAGCCTGATGCCACGCCTGATCGAGCAACGAGGCTGCAAGATACTCTGTGGTCGCAAAACCCTGATTGAAGCTCTGCGTCGCCAACACCTTCTCGAGTAACTCCCGAGGCATCGCCTCGCCCGTTTCGTAATTCACGGCATAATTCTCGAGCACTTCCGGCCACACCGCCCACATCTCGTTCACCTGCGAGGGATACTCCACGAAGTCACGTGGGACAGCAGTACCAGCGAAGTACGGGTACTTCACGTCGGAGAACATGCCGTGCAGCGCATGGCCGAACTCGTGGAACATCGTGGTCACTTCGTCGAACGTCATGAGCGTGGGTTGGCCTTCGGGTGGCTTGGGCACGTTCAGATGATTGGCCACCACCGGCCGTTCTTCGAGGAGGTTGGACTGAGAGACGTAAGCGTTCATCCATGCACCGCCACGCTTGGAGGACCGGGCATAGAAGTCCCCGAGGAAGATCGCCAGCATCTCGCCATCTTCGTCATAGACCTCGAATACCCGTACGTCGGGATGGTACACAGGCAGGTCCGGGCGCTCCTTGAACGTCAAACCGTAGAGCTTGTTGGCCGCAAAAAAGACACCGTTTTGCAGCACGTTGTCGAGCTCGAAATACGGCCGCAGTTGTGATTCATCGAAATCGTAGCGGGCTTTGCGCACCTTCTCGGTGTAGTAGGCCCAGTCCCAAGCCGCCAACTGAAAGTCACCGCCCTCGGCGTCGATCAGCGCTTGCATGTCCGCCGCCTCTCGCCTTGCGTTCGCTACCGCGGGCGGCGCAAGCGCGGCCAGCCGCTGGTTGACCGCGTCCGTGGTCAGCGCGGTCTGATTTTCCAGGACATAGGCGGCGTGATTCGGGTAGCCCAGAAGCTGGGCGCGCTCAGCACGCAACTCAACGACGCGGGTCAGTTCCTCACGATTGTCGAACTCCCCACCCCGGCTGCCGCGCGACAGCGAGACCTCGAGGATGCGCCGGCGGAGCGCCCGGTTCTCCAGGGACGCCAGCACCGGTTGCCCGCTGGTGTTCAGGAGCGCGATTACATACTTGCCGTCCAGGCCTCGTTCTTTCGCGACCTCAGCGGCGGCGGCAATGGCATTGTCCGACAGGCCTGCCAGTTCCTCGCGGCTGTCAACGACCACCGCCAAGTCGTTCACCTCGTTCAGCACGTTTTGGCTGAAGACCGTGCGGAGCTCCGCCAACTCGGAGTTAAACGCCTTCAGCTTCTCCTTGTCACCCTCGGACAATTGCGCGCCAGCCCGAACGAAGTCCGTGCGGTAGCGTTCGACCAGTCGCAGCGATTCTGGATCGAGATCGAGGTCGTTGCGCTGATCGAACACGGTCTCGATGCGATCGAAGAGGTTGCTATTGAGGAAGGTCTGGTCGTTGTGGGCGGCGAGCTTGGGGGCCATCTCGCTACGTACAGCCTCGAGGGCGTCGTTCGTGTTGGCGGACACCAGGTTGAAGAAGACGGCCGAGACGCGCTGGAGCGTCCGTCCGGAACGTTCGAGAGCGACCAGCGTGTTTTCGAATGTCGGTGGCTCGGCATTATCGGCGATGACGTCGACTTCGCCACGCTGCTCGGCCATGCCACGCTCGAACGCCGGTGCAAAATCATCGTCCTGGATTCGGTCGAAGTCCGGCATGTTGAACAGCAAGGGACTCTCCACGAAGAATGGATTATCACCACCCGAGCCAGACTCTGCGCAGGCCGAAGAGGACAGTGCCAACACGGCGGTTATGGTCAACGCGCTGCGAAACGTCATTCTTAGTCACCTTGGA
>JBGMRK010000170.1:0-4722 GCA_048061375.1 Longimicrobiales bacterium
TTGGTCAGGAAGTCCTGGTTGGACGCGACGTAGTCGTTGGCTCCGGGCACCCCGGTGACTCCGCCGCCCCATTCGGGTGCGCCGGTTCTTTCCACCTGATCGGCCGTCGTATTGCTGGCCGACGCCAAACCCTCGGCTTCGACCGCCGCCATGACCGCGGGCGCATAACCCGGATCCAAGGAAGCCGCCTGCCGGAAGAAATTCTGAGCACTCTGGTAGTCACCTCGGTCCATGGCCATCAAGCCTCGGCCGTAGGCGAGGAAAGCGAGCAGGTTTTCGGCACGGTTGGCGTTGATTGCTTCGCGCTCAGCGGGCGTCAACTCGGCGCCGAGCACGTCGAGCACTTGGAAGACCACGTCCTTCTCCATGTCGAAGAGGGCCTCCAGAAGATCTTCGCTCTGAATGGCCCCCGCAGACTGGGCCCGCTCGGTATTGAGCACATCGGCATCGAACCGGAGCGCGTCGGTCCCGAGCGTGGTCAGCGCTCCCTGCACCACGTGCTCGGATCGAAGCATACGTCCTGCGCGTGCGCCGGTGGCCGCCGAGGTATAGCCCGTCTCGGTGAGCGCCATCTCGTCGAGCAGCGACTGAATTTGCGTCCGCTCGAGCACAGTGACCGCGTTCGACAGTGACAGGTCGGTGATCATCATGTCTGCCATCGCCACCTGAAGTGGTAGCAGATCTTGGTTGTCCGAAATCAGGCGGAACGGGAAGACCGCCACCGTGCGGGGTGTCGGTGCGGCCGTGGTCAGCTCCGCTTCCCGGTCCAGTGCTGTCCGCGCTTCGGCCTGTAGCTCACGCCGAACTATGAGAAGCAGCCTCTCACGAAGCTCGTCCTTGAGGGGATCCCACTTCCCGACATCGAGGTATCTGGAGTAGGCTTCACGGGCGCCTCCCCAATCCTCCATCGCCTCGTTCGCGAGACCCAAGTAGAAAAAAGCCGCACCCGTCCCACCTCCGTCGTCCACGACCGTGCCTAAGGTCGTGCGAGCCTCGTCGAATCGTTCGGCCTTGTAGAGAGCGATGCCGAACTGGGTCCGCACGTCGAGATCGGCGGGACGGGCGGCAGCGGCTTGTTGCAACCGCGGCACGTCGGCAGCGGTGACATCTGGCATGCCGGATGCACACCCAACCAGGTAGGCTGCGAGGCCGAGGAGAAAAGTGATCCTGAGACTACGCCGCTGGGCCATGTGCATGAGAAGCTTCCTCGGGGGAGGGAAACCAATAAACCGGGCGAGGCCGGAAGAAAGGGCTCGCACTCGTGTTCAAGACGCTCTAAATTTAGTGAGCGGGATTTCGGTGGGCAAAGGGTTTCTAATGCGTTGGTCGCCGTCTCCACCCGCGTCTAGCGTGGGTAGGTCATGGTGTGAGCCTTTCTTCGCGGAGATTCTTGTTGCGAATTTTGGCCCCGATCGGGTCTCTGGTCGCCGTTTTCATGCTGCTGATGGCAGCGCCGTATATTTCTGCGCAGGCGGCTGACGACGACATTCCAACCGTGGCGGTGTTGGATTTCACCGGGCTCATGATGGGCCAGGGTGGGAATTCGGCGCCGCTGGGGAAGGCTGTGTCCAGTATGCTCATCACCGAGCTGACGGACCGGCCGGGGCTCAGGGTAATCGAGCGTTATAGGCTGCAGGATCTTCTCACCGAGCAAAAACTGGCTCTTTCCGGGCGCGTGGACGAGAGCACTGCCGTGCAAATCGGAAAGATTCTCGGCGCGCAGTACGTCATTCACGGGCAGGTGACCAGCATCCTCGACCAGCTCCGCATGGATATGCGGGCCATTGACGTCGAAACGTCCGAGGTCATCGAAGCTCAAAAGATGACAGACCGGACCAGCGAACTGTTGTCGGTCGTCGTGCGCATGGCCGATTTGTTCGCCGCCAGCCTCGACTTGGAGCCGCCGTCTTCACGAGTTCAAATGGAGGCGATCCCGACCGGGGCCACGATCGAGTTTTCCCGGGGCGTCGACTTCGAGGACAAGGGGGACACCGCCAAAGCGTTGGAACACTACCGGAACGCGCTCAAAATCCATCCAAATCACCGGGCGGCCAAGAGTGCCATCGCACGCTTGGAGAGTACCGGGGAGGGTAAGTGATGCGGGCTTCGAGACCTGAGTTTCTTGCGGGTGCATGGGCGCTCGCGCTCGGCGCGTTCGTGGTGCCGCAGGCGCAGGCGCAGGATCCGGTCAAGATCGCGTTTGACACCGATCTCCCAAGGATCCTGGTCTTCATCCAGGAGCGCGACGGGCAGATCGCCGCTCGCGAGATGACCAACTTCTTCCTCGACGCGGGCTTCCCGGTCGTTGATCCGGCGTTGGCCGTGAGTGCAGCCCGCCGCGAGCTAGTGAGAGAGGCGCTTGCCGGTGACGAGGGCGCGGCGACTGCGCTCGGGAGGGACTTCGGAGCACAAGTGCTCGTTCTCGGCCAGGCGGACTGGGGCGCCCGCCCAGACCCATTCGACCAGTCGGCCATTACCGCCACGGGGGAGATCGCCGTGCGGGCCCTGCGCCTGGATCTCGGGCGGGTGGTTGCCACGGCGGAGGGGGATGGAGGTCGGGTGCTCGAAGCGACCGAACAGCGAGGTCGCGCCCGGGCCCTCAGGAGGGCAGCCAGTCAGATCCTCCAGGAGAGCCGCTTCCTCGGCCAACTCATGAACAATTGGGACGACGAGCCATGGCGGGAGGCGCTCTACTGGGTGCCGGATCCGGGTTCCGTCCCAGCCAGCCTGAGTTCGAGCGACGATGGCGGTGGCCCCAGAGTGGCCATCTTGCGCACCGCCGTGGCCCCGGCCAGCCAAATTGCCACCCGTGGATTCGGCGTGGTCGAAAAGGGCGATCGGTCCTCAGCGTTGTTCAACGCGGTTCGGCTAGAGGGCGTGGTGGTGGGCGCCTTCAAGAAAGTGGAGGTCGAGGGCAAGCCGGCCAACATGGAGCCTCTCCAGGAGGGCGAGGCCGAACGTCTGGGCATCGACGGGGCGGACGCCCAGCGCTTCTGGGCGGAAACCAGCTTGCCGATGAGCCAGGACACGGTGGCGGTGGTCGCCACCGGGCCCCGCGGCAAGGCTGCGAAGGCCGTCGCCGCACCCTGGATCGATGAGCGCTGGGCGGTGGTGATCGGGATCGGACAGTACGCCAGCGACGACATCCCCGACCTTGCGTTCGCCCGGGCCGACGCCCAGGGCGTATACGACTTCCTCCGGAGTTCGGCGGCCGGACCGTTCGAGGAGGACCACATCCTGTTCCTCGCGGACGAGGAAGCGACCGGGGCGGCGATGCGGGAGGCCATGTTCGTCTTCTTGCAGCAGGCCGACTGGGACGATCTGGTGGTGATCTACTACGCGGGCCACGGCACGCCCGACGCGAACCGGCCCGACAACCTGTACCTGTTGCCGCACGATACCGATCTCAACGCGATGGCGGGGACCGCGTTCCCCATGTGGGACGTCAAGACCGCGCTGCGCCGGCAGATCAAGGCGGAGCGGGTCATCGTGATCGCCGATGCGTGTCACTCCGCCGGCACCTACAAAGACGAAGTGCCGGAGATCTGGGGGGGCGAGAACGCGATCGCGGGTGGGTTCACCCAACTGTTCACGCCCTCACGTCGCCTGAGCATGACGGCGGCCGACACCAACGAGTTCTCACTCGAGGATGCTCGCTGGAATGGACATGGCGTGTTCACGTACTTCTTGCTCGAGGCTCTCGGCGGACTTGGTGACGCGAACGGGGACGGGATCGTGACCTTCAGCGAGGCCTACGACTTCGTGTCGGATTCGGTGGTCGACAACACCCAGGGACGGCAGAACCCACAGCGTTCTGGCCAGGGCGACATTCCAATGGCCGTGGTGAAAGGCAACTAGCCGACCGGGGCCCCTAGAATCCGCGCCAATCGTCCTCCAGGATCCTCTGGTACACCTCGGAACCGATCAGCAGTTCGACGATGCCGGGATCGAGTTGTCCTCCGTCCGACTCCATCGTGAGGATCTCCAGCGCCCTGTCCGCCGAAAGCGCTCTCTTGTAGGGCCGGTCCGAGGCCGTCAGCGCGTCGAAAATGTCCGATACCGTCATGAGGCGGGTCTGAACGGGAATCTCATCGGCGCCGATTTTCCTTGGGTAGCCCGTTCCGTCGAGCTTCTCGTGGTGCCCGTGGGCGATCTCCGCCACGCGGGCTAGATCTTCGGTCCAGGGGATCTGAGTCAGGAAGTGGTACGTGTGCGTGACGTGCGATTCGATCTGCTTCCGCTCCGCGGGATCCAGAGACCCTTTTGGGATAGACAGGAAGTGGAGCTCGTCGCTCGTGATGTACGGGACCTCGTTGCCGTCGAAGTCCGGAAAGGTGACAGCGGCAATATCGTTGAGGATGTCGGCGCTGGCCTCGGGCAGTACGCGTGGCTCGTTCGACTCCCGGATCGCCTCCTGGAACTCATCGAGGCGCTTGAGCGAGGCAAGGTACTCCGCTTCCAGTCCCTCGGAGTAGGAGTCGAAGCCGTCCTTCCCGCTGTCCAACAGGAACTGCGCCCTCTTTCCGTGGAACCCGGCCTCCAAGGTGCGGCGGATGAGGTCGAACCGGGATTCGATCCTGTCCAACATCACTGGAGGGAGCTTCTTGGCCTTGACCAGGACGTTCTCTCGCACACCGACCTTGCCGAAGTCGTGCAGTAGCCCCGCGAAGCGAAGCTCGCGCATCTGCGCCTTGGTGAAGCTCGTGTCTTTGAACGTGCCAC
>JBGMRK010000171.1:0-4713 GCA_048061375.1 Longimicrobiales bacterium
ATTCAGTACCGGGTGTTGGACCGGAGGCGGGTGATCTAGAGGTGCCGTGGGCCAAGCTCCCTCCCCAACCCTTTTCCCCCGCCTCCCCGGGTCGGTATCTTGCTGGGATCTCCCTTCGACGAGACGCTCACCCAGTAGCCTATGATACTAGCACTGCTCCAAGCCACGGCGGACTCCGCGCAGTCCGAGCTTCCGTCCACTGTGCAGGGCGCGGTCGAAGCCTTGCTCGCGACCGACTTCGGTGTTTCGGGCGATGCGCTCGTGAAGGTGCTCATGTCCCTGGCGGCGATTGTCGTCATGTCCGTGATCAGGCGCCTACTGACGCGGCTGTTGGAGGGACGGTTTCAGGATGCT
Source organism: Longimicrobiales bacterium (assembly GCA_048061375.1). GTDB lineage: Bacteria > Gemmatimonadota > Gemmatimonadetes > Longimicrobiales > Gaopeijiaceae > JACZXQ01. The sequence goes on from JBGMRK010000171.1 coordinate 355, forward strand.
CGGGCGCGCTATCAGTTTACCAAGGGCCTCGCCCTGGCCAGCTCGATCATCACACTTGTCATCATCGGCACCATCTGGTTGGGCGCCCTCAGGCACATGGGCACCTTTCTCGGGCTCGCCACGGCCGGAGCCGCGCTGGCGTTGAAGGACCTGATCGCCGACCTGGCGGGCTGGGTATTCATCATGTGGAAGCGCCCGTTCGACGTGGGAGACCGAGTTCAAATCGCGGGATTCGCCGGCGATGTCGTGGACATCAGGATCTTCGAGTTCACTCTGCTCGAGATCGGCAACTGGGTGGACGCGGACCAGAGCACGGGCCGCGTGGTGCACATTCCCAACCAAAAGCTGCTCAGCGACCCGATCGCCAACTACACGGCCGAGTTCCCGTACGTTTGGAATGAGATTCCCGTGCTCGTAACATTCGAGAGCGATTGGAAGAAGGCCAAGGCGATCCTAGGCAAGGTGGTGGAGGAGGAGACTGGAGAGCTCAGTCGCCGGGCCAAGGACATCATCCCAAGAGCGACCCGCCGGCTGCTCATCTCGTATCGCACGTTGAGCGCCACCGTATATACGACGGTGCGTGACAGCGGCGTGCTTCTGACGATCCGGCACTTGGCCGAGCCCAGGGCGCGGCGCGGAGCCGAGCAGGCTATTTGGGAAGGCATTCTGGACGCCTTTGCCGAGGAGCCCGACATCGAATTGGCGTACCCGACCCGGCGCATATACTCGGCCGAGCATCGCGATACAGCTTCGATGGGGCTTCGCCCACAGCTTCTCGAGGGCGACCGACCTTCCACCGACCCAATGAGTGAGGAGCCGCATTCAGGCTGATTGCGTGCCCTTCCATCCCCCACTAAGTTGACTCCGACAAGTTGAAAACCGCGGGCTGGGCATCTCGGAAGCCGGTGAGACTCCGGCACGGCCCCGCCACTGTGTTAGGCCCGGCGTAGTAAAGCCGGAACGCTCCCTCGACTACCACTGGGATCACGGTCCCGGGAAGGTGAGGTGGGTGGCCTTGAGTCAGGAGACCTGCACGCCCGCGCGAACCATGCACTCTTCGAGGGGAAGACGTGCGGGCTTTTTATCGTACATCATATCGGTCGCAAAGCTGGCGAACCGCGTTTGCGTGCGGGATCACGTTGCTTGCGCTCTCCGCTTTCCACCCGCGTCGAGCCTGGGCTCAATGGCCCGGTCACATCCATGGGTCGGTGACGGACGCTGTGACCGGAGCGCCCGTTTCGCAGGTAGCGATCCAACTCCCTGATCTGTCGCGTACAGCCACCTCGGACCCCGCGGGCACCTTCCGGTTGCGCGGTGTGGACCCGGGCGTACACCGCCTGGTCGTTGCCAGCCTCGGGTACGCCAGGGCCGAAATCCTCGTTTCGGTGCAGAACGGCTCCGTTACCAGGGTCCGCCTGATGATGACCCCAGCACCCGTTGGGATCGAAGGGGTCGATGTGAGGCTGGATCCGGCCGTGGTTCCGGGAGCGTATTCCATCGGCCCACGTGAGATTCGTGACGCCGGGGCCCGCACTCTAGGTGACCTGCTTCGCGGGCGGCCGGCCGTCACGGTAAGCGAGCGGGGTGCGGGTGGCGCACAAACCGTCAGCATTCGCGGTGTCGCGGCGGACGGCGTGTTGGTCCTCATCGACGGCGTTCCACTCAACGATCCGTTAACAGGTGAAGCCGACGTATCACGGCTTATGGCCGCTTCCACCGAGGAGATCACTGTTCTACCCGGCGCTCGCACCGCGCGCTTCGGTCCGAGAGCGCAGGGTGGCGTAGTGCTGGTCCGGACACGAGTGGCGGGCACCAGGCCCGGTCTCCGAGTCGGGGGCGGGTCGCTCGGAAGTTGGAGAGGCTCCGCTGAGTGGGGAGCATCGGTGGCTGGGTTTCGAATTGGAGCGGGTGGAGCGGCCTCCGGCTTGGATGGTGGCTTCACCTTCCGGCAACCCGCCGAGGTAGGAGGTGGCGAGGCCCGTCGAACCAACGCTGATGTGGAGCGTTGGGCCGGATGGACGACTGCCAACGGCTCCATGGCGGACGGGCTCCTGCGGCTGCGGCTGGGATCGGAGCGAATCGAACGAGGATTACCGGGGAAAAGCTTCGCGCCCTCCCCATTGGCCCGGCAAACAGCGATGCGCTCGCAAGCGTCGATCGCCTGGCGTCGTGTCGAGCAGGGCTTGGACTTAGGGGCGACCCTGTTCGGCACCCTGGACGAGTCCCACTTCGAAGACCCCGACCCCGCGCTCGGACCTCCGTTCGACACGCGAACTCGGCTCTCGAGTGGGGGTCTCAAGACCGACGTAACCCGTCGTTGGTCGGGGGCATGGCGCCCCGAAATGGGGGGCGGCCTGGACAGCGAATACCAGCGCGTGAGCTCCGGGGCCCTAAGTGAACGGGCGCCCCGCGAGCGAGTCGAGACGAGCACGTATGTCCATGGCGCTGTCACACTGCCGCTCGGAAGTGCTGCGCCGACCGTCTCGTTGGCGGTGCGTGTACATAGAGACGGGCTCAGCGGAATCTGGAGAACCACGCATGAGGTTGGCGTGGCCTGGACCGGCGGTCCGGTCTCCCTTCAGGTCACACAACGCAGCGCTTTCAGCCCGCCGAGCCTCGGTGATCAATACTTCCGTGAGGGTGTCGCCGTCGCGCCGAATCCCGACCTCGGACCCGAGCGTGTGCCCTCGGAGTGGGAGGCGAGTATCGTCTTCGCGGGCGGACGAGCCGCCGGGCTGTCGGGAGGACTGAGCGCCTTTCGGGGGGACATATCCGGGATGATCGTTTGGCAGCCCGACTTCCGTTTCCTGTGGAGCCCACGAAACATCGACGTGCGGCGCGATGGCCTCGAAGCATGGTTCGGCGCCGAATCATACGTGCGGGGTGGGGGATCCCTCAAACTGAAGGCCGAGTACTCGCTTGTCCGGGTCACCTACGACCGCGACGACCCGGAGCCTGTTCAGATACTCTACCGCCCACGCCACACGGCCGCAGTGCGAGCCGACCTCGAGTGGGGCGCTTGGAGCGGGGGCGGCAGCGCCCGCTACCTTGGCGCACGCTTCCCGGTGCCTTCCCCCGTCAACGAGTTGCCCGGTTTCTGGACCGTCGATCTTGGGGTCCGACACAGCTCGCGCTGGGCCGGGTGGCGGGTGCGTACGGGTCTTCGCGTGGACCGTCTTTTCGACCAAACGGACGCTCTGATTTTCGGATTTCCACAGCCCGGACGAACGCTCGGCCTAACCATGGAGGTCCAGAGACTTCCATGAACCATCACCGTGACGCGAAAGCGAGCCTTGGAATGTGGAAGCCTGTCGTGCTGCGACGCCGTTACCACCTGATCGACTCCTTGCTGGTCTCCTTTATTCTGATGCTCGCAGTGGCCGGATGTTCCGACAGCTCGGGACCCGAGTTGCCCACGGTGAGGGAAGTGGGGGTGGTCCTCAATTCAGTCGATATCTCGCTCACTGTATTCGGCGTAGACTCCGAGGTAGCCCCGCTCACCATCGGGTTGGGGCCCGACGGATCTCCCGTCAGCATGGCGGTACGCGGCTCGTTGGTCGCCGTGCCCCTTGGGCTCGTTCCGGCTGTCGCCGTCGTGGATCTGACGACGGGAATCGTCACGCACACCGTCGCTCTCCCAGAAGGCTCGGGGGCGACAGGGGCTGCCTTTTTGGACGATGAGCGGGTCATGGTGACCAACCCGGGGTTGGGGAGCGTGTCGGTCGTCAACGTGGTCGACGGCACTGTGGTCACTTCGATCGAGGTTGGAGTCTTTCCACAGGGAGTGATCGTCCATGAGGGCAGGGCCTTCGTGTTCAACGGGGAGCTTGGGGCGGATTTCCTACCCAGCGGTCCGGGCACGATCACGGTGCTCGACGCGGCGAGTCTAGACGTGATCGAGACGATCGGCCTTTCGGGCGAGAACCCCTCCTCGGGGGCGGTGGGGCCCGACGGCTTGATTTACGTCGTCAACGCCGGTCGATTCTTCGGAAATAGTGGTAGCGTCTCCATCGTGAACGGCTCGATTCCAGGAGAGATCGACTGGCAGGTAGGGTTCGGGGATTTTCCCGGCGCACCCGCTTTTGGTCCGGAGGGTGACCTCTACGTGCCGGCGTTCTCGTATGGAGTGGCGATCTGGCGCCCTGCCACGGGACAGTTCGTGCGTGCCACCGACAGTGCGATCGAACCGGAAGGCGTGCCGAGCGCCTCAGGCCTCGGATTCGATGGGAGAGGCCGCCTGTACACGCTGCGTCCCGACTGTGTGGGCCCAAGTGCCGCTTTGCGCCTGGCGTCGACATTCGAGGTCGAAGCGACAATTCCGGTCGGGATATGCCCGATTGCCGTCGCGTTCACTGAGAT
>JBGMRK010000172.1:0-4660 GCA_048061375.1 Longimicrobiales bacterium
GCTTCCCTCCTCCACCACCAACGCCTTGGCCCCGAGGTCGGACAGGTAGAAGTCGAACTCCCGCTCCTTGTAAGAGGGATTCAGCGGGGCCGTGGTCGCCCCCGCCCCGATCGACACGAAGGCGGACGCCATCTCAGGTCCGTTCGGAAGCACGATCGCCACCCGGTCGTTGCGGCCGATGCCGCGGGCGTTGAGCTCGGCGACCGTCCGATCCACGTGGGCTCGCAGGCCGGCGTAGGTTAGGGGCGACCGTCCGGGTGCCAAGAGGGCGGGTGCGTCGTCGTGGCCGGCTTCGAGCAGCGCTCGAAGGGTGGGCAGGGGCATGCTGGTCTCCATGGAGGGCACTGGCTCCCGTTCCGGGCAAGGCACATGTTGGGAGTTTCCGCCCTCCGGGGCAACGGGAGTGGGCTGGAAACACGGAGGTTGGGTCGGCACCTCGTTCGTCCGGCCTTCGAGACCACGAGCGATAGGCAGTGGATGGAGATTCAGATCTTCGGAACGAAGAAGTGCACGGATACCCGAAAGGCGCTCCGCTTTTTCTCGGAGCGCCGGGTCAGGACACACTTCGTGGACCTCAAGCAGAAGGCCGCTTCCGTCGGCGAGCTCCGGCGCTTCGTGCAGAAGTTCGGCGTGGACGGGGTGATGGACCGCGAATCGAAGCGGTCCCTGAGCCTCGGCCTCCACCAGGCCGGTTACTCCCCTGAGCGCTGGATCGAGATCCTCGCAGAGGAGCCATTGACCCTGAGGACTCCTCTGGTGCGGTGGAGGCATCGACTGACCATCGGCCACGCAGCCGAAACCTGGAAGGCGTGGATGGAGGAAGCGTGACCGCCTCACTAACCGACCACGACCGAGCGCTGCTCGCCGGAGAGCACGGCGAGGCGCCACGCATGGCCATGTCCGTCCTCACACGCATGGCCGAGGTTCAGGGTGCCGAAGCCTTGCTGGACATCACGCAGGCGCATATCGACAGCGCGCTCTACATGGGGGACGCCACACTAGAGTACGCCGAGCATCTGGCCGGGCTGGGCGCGCAGGTCGTAGTGCCAACGACCCTCAACGTGGCGGGCGTCGATCCACACGGTTGGGAGCGCTGGGCGGTTCCGCCGGAGTGGGCTGCGAAGGCCCGTCGGCAGATGGATGCCTATCAGGGCATGGGATGCACGCCGTCTTGGACCTGTGCGCCCTACCAGACAGAAGCGCGGCCCGAGTTCGGCCAACAGATTGCGTGGGGCGAGTCGAGCGCGATCGTCTTCGCGAACTCCGTGTTGGGCGCGCGGACGGAACGGTACCCCGATCTGCTGGACATATGCGCGGCGATCACGGGTCGCGTGCCGGCTGTCGGCCTGCACCTGGATGAGAACCGCCGTGGCGCGGTGCTCTTCAGCCTCGGCGGTATTCCCTCGGCCGTGCAGCGCGACGACGCCCTCTACCCGGTGCTCGGGCACTGGATCGGGTCGATCGTGGGCCGTCGGGTGCCCGTTCTGGACGGGCTCGAAGCCGCTCCGACTGAGGACCAACTCAAGGCCATGGGCGCCGCCATGGCGTCATCGGGCGCGGTGGCTCTGTTCCATGCGGTGGGCGTCACGCCCGAAGCACCCACGCTGGAGGCAGCCTTCCACGGGCGTCGGCCGTCGGAGGTCGTTACGGTGACCATGGACGCATTGCGATCGGCCCGCGCGGACCTGCACACCGCCGAGGGCGACGCTCTCGACATGGTCGTGCTGGGCAGCCCTCACTTTTCGTTGGAGGAATTCCGCACTCTCGCGCCTCTACTGGAGGGCGCTCAGCGGCATCCCGAGGTTCGTTTCCTCGTAACCTGCGGACGCGGCGTCAAAATGATCGCCGAACAGGCCGGATTGCTCGAGCCCCTGGAGAGATTCGGGGGTGAGGTCACGGTGGATACGTGCATCCTCACGACGCCGATGCTGCCTGTCGAGACCCGGGTCCTAATGACGAACTCCGCCAAGTACGCATACTACACACCGGGATTGCTCGGAAGGGCGATGGCGTTCGGAAGCACCGTCGACTGTGTGCGCTCCGCCATCGAGGGGCGAGTCACGCGTGATGATTCGGCATGGACGTGACGGCGGGTACCGCCTTGGTGCTCGAGGGTCGGGCGCTGGTTGCGGGCGAGGCGGCGGGCGAACTCCTGGTCGCGTCGGAGCCCTTGAGCTTCTGGGGTGGGTACAATGCGGATACAGGAGAGATCATCGACCGCCGCCACGTGCTCTCGGGCTTGAACGCGAGCGGCCGAATTCTGGCCATTCCCTCCACGCGCGGGTCCAGCACCACAAGCGCCGTGCTGCTGGAAGCCATCCGGGCGGGTAAGGCGCCGGCCGCGATCCTCACCTCGGAGGTCGATGTCTTTCTGGCGCTCGCGTCCATCGTCGCAGACGAGATGTACCGAACGCCCCTCCCGGTAGTGGCGCTGCGATCGGACGACTTCCGCAGACTACGGTCCGGTGTACGGGCTACGGTCGAGCGTTCGGGACGGGTGCGACTCGGCGGAGGACCGATCTAGGAATCCCCGGCATGTGCCCCGGCCCCGTTCTACGCCTGTACGGACATGCGCTGCCAGAGATGGGAGACACTGTCCGACACCTCGCTCATGGCGCTCATGGCCAGGTGATCGAGCTTCTCGCCGAGTTCACGGCCGACGATCCTGCGAATGAACCGGATCGGTTCATCGAGGTCCCAGTCGAGCAGGGGATTCGGCCCACGCTGGAGATTCTGGAGGATCCGCATCACGAGGTACGCATCGTCGAGCAGGCCGGCGAGCCCCTGGGTCATCTCGGGAATGAGGTCCATCGGGTGCAAGAAGTATCGGGTCGCGTGCTCGAGGACGGGGGCGACGACTACCGCCAGGCCACGCTCCCCGGCGGCCTGCGAGGCGCGCGCCATCATAATCGGCACGGTCTCGATGATCTCCACGGCCACCGAGACTGCTTCCTGTACTTCGTCCTCTGTGGCTTCCGGCAGGCGTTCACGAATGAACCGCTCCAAGGGCTCGGTGCCCCGGGCCTTCGCGCTGTCGATCACGGCTTGGATCTCGGCCAGCTTCAACGAGGACTCCACAAGGTGGGGATGAGGGGGGCCTTACGTCCGCCCCAACGACCCGACGGGGCGAATGTGGCGAGTCATGGGGACCCAGACAACCGGGATGGCTAGAACGGCGCGTCGACGGCCTTGCACAGAAAGCGTACCAGGCCTTGGCCGTCCGCACAGGCTTCGGCGAAATCGTCCAGGAATCCCCTCGCAGTAACCCTCCGCTGAGGCACGGGCGAGATGCCGATGAAATCCTTCCGTTTGAGGTCGTCGATGAGCGGGTCGTCGGGGTCGAAGCCTCGCGGGTGACGCACCAGCGAGTCACCGGTCAGCTCGAAGCGGCTCGTGAACCTCTTGCTGCGGGTGGCTCGCTTCCACGCCGCCGGGTCTTCGACGATCGCCTCCCTGATCTTCTTCACCGAGGTGCCGTCGGGATGCCAACACCCCAGCCCGAGGAAGACACTCTTGGGCTCTAGGTGCAAGTAGAATCCTGGCGCATGAGCGTCTTTTCCAAGGTCGTGGCGGAACTGGATCCCGGTGTGGGTCTTGTAGGGGCTCTTATCCTTTGAAAACCGGGTGTCCCGGTAGATCCGGAACATCGAGCCACCCACCGGCCGGGGATCGGCCCGGAAGTGTGGACTGATCCTCTTGAGAAGCGGCCTGAAGTCGGTGATGAACCGCATCGCGGGCTCCTTCACGTATTCCTGGTAGCGCGGCTTGTTCTTCTCGAACCACGGGCGGTTGTTGTTGGCCGCGAGCTCCTCGAGAAAGCTGAACGTGGCTTTGGTGAAGTAAATCTCGCTGGCCATGTGTTGTGATGCTCGGCTTAGAGGTTCGTACGTCTGAAGCGACAATATACGAAGGCCTGCTCGGCCCCCCAGGGTGTCCGGTGCGTGTCGTTCACCGACTCCAGCAACTCGAACATGTCTCCCATTTCGGCGCTGAGGCTATCTGCGGAATACCGCTCGACGTCCAGGCCGCTGCATCGCTCGGGCCCATCGGGCCCGAAGGTGGCGATGATGGCCTGTCCTCCCGGCCGCAGAGCAGCGGCCAGAGTAGCCCGGTAGGCCTCGCGACTGGTCGGGTCGGTGAGGAAATGGAACACGGCCCGGTCGTGCCAGAGAGCGTAGTCCTCCTGTGCGCTCCACGTGGTGACGTCGGCTTGAATGAACTGGATGTGCCGCGCTCGGTCTCCCAGGCGTTGCCGCACCCGCTCGAGCGCAGACCCTGAGAGGTCCAGCACGGTGATGTCGCTATATCCGGCCGCCGACATGTGATCCACGAGCGTGGAGGCTCCGGCACCCACGTCGATGATCGGGTCGCCGTGGCTCACGCCGCTCGCCTCGATGAGCCGGAGCGAGCGCGTGGGCTCGGACTGCCACCAGCTCGCCTGGTCCGGATCTTTGGATTCGTGAACCCCTTCCCAATGGAGTTCTCCGCTACCCGTCATGAGCCGTCTCCGAATGTGATGTGCCCCCGAGGGCTGTCCGAGAGGGGTGAACACACGCCAGTCTGGATCTGCCCCAGAGCCTCGAGTATTCTGACATTGAGAGGTGAGCGCTCGTCCGCTACCAACCTAGGTTGGGGCAGCGCGATGAGCGAGGATTTGGGA
>JBGMRK010000173.1:0-1716 GCA_048061375.1 Longimicrobiales bacterium
CGGTGCGGTCGTTATCCGCCGCACCCGCTTCCGTCTTCGTGACCACCGGTTGCAGCATCCCGATCGGACGTCCCATGCATGCCCCCGTCCCCCCTGCTCTCCATGTGCCGCTTCATCCCCATCGCGCCCTCTAACCGAGTGCGTTGCTCGTCCGTGAGTAGGGCACGGGCGTCGAAGGCAGCGCGCGCAACTCTCACATGTACGGCAATCATATGGCCCATTGCCTCCCGCAGTGAATCCTCGTATCCGCTGAGGTCAGGTTCATCGCCAGCGATCAACGCCGCGGCCTGCTCATGGGCCTCCTTGGCCAAGGGCATGTGCGTGGCACGGTCGTCCGTGAGCGCGGCCTGGATGGCCTCGAGTTCCGTTGTCTGCTCTTCCGTTAGGCCCAAAACCCGGCCCATCCGGGCCAGCACGGCGGGCCCGGGAATGGCGGACGACATCATTCCCATGTCTCCCCCCATCCTGTCCATCGTGTGCCGACCCATTCCTCCGCTTTGCATCATGCCGCGGGCCATCATGCCCGCTTCCTTTTTCGCCCCGGTCGCGGGCGGGTCGGACTGCTGCGCCCCTAGCGATGGAGTCCAGAGGAGCAGCGCGGTCGAGAGGGTCAATACCTGCTTGAACATTGAAAGCACTCCTGATCCAAAGATTGCCGACGCTCCGTCCATCCGAGAGAATGGCGCGGCCGACTTCGCCATTCGCTTGATTCGTGGGTCCAGCATAGCAAGCTGGCGCTGAAGCGCAGGTGAACTCGCCGTGAAAGTGTCTTCATGTTGACTCGGCACCGCCGAGTGTCGCCTCCCCCCCGGCGAACCCCCGAGCGAAGGGCAGCACTGGCGCAACGTCCCAGACAGCGTGAAACAACCTTCACCACTGCTTCACGCTCTCTTCAGCCGGTCCCCGTCAACATTCCTGCGGTAAGCGTGACCAAGCAACGCCGAGGAGGTGCATCTGTGGACGGAAATCAAACCGACACGAGGAGGAGAGTCCTGAGCGTGAGCGAGAGCGTGGTGATCGTCAGGGATCCGGTATGCGGCATGCGCTTTCCGCCGGAGCAGGCCGCCGTCACTATGATGTTGAAGCCCTACGATTCCATCTTCCATTTCTGCTCGGAGAGTTGCCGAACGGCGTTTGCCACCGATCCGGTGCGCTACCTGGACCTCAGGCGACGTACGGCCACCTCCGATCCCGAGGAATCGGGAGCAGACGCGGGTTTGGCGTCCGCGAGCCCCACGCTCCTGAATCCGGTCGCCGCTGACCGAGTCTGTCCATATTGCCACGACACAACCGAGGTCGATCGAGGGACTGGAGTCAGCATCGAAGGGATCCGCCTCCACGAACTCGAAGCGCTGGTGAGAAGTGAGTGGCGCCGCCGTCTGGGCTCTGAGAGCTACCATCGCCGCCACCCTGAACAGCTCATTCGGGCGCTCGCCCTATATGCACTCGTCCCGAACAGCCCGGTCCTGGCAGGCGAGCTCGAGTCCAGCATCTGGGATGTGGTTGCCGAACTGGCGGGCGAGACGAAGAGCCGCACGGAGGTTCAGAGCGAGTTGGGTGAGCTCGTCATGGCGATACGGGCGGTGCTAAAGAGGAACGGGGTGCCTTGGGATCGCATTCTCACTCTCACCGACCCGGTTCTAACCTGGGTGGATTCCATGATGGATTGGCCGGGCGGGCTCCCGGTATCGTCAAGGAGCGAAGACGCGTAGGGCC
>JBGMRK010000173.1:1816-4642 GCA_048061375.1 Longimicrobiales bacterium
AGGGTCGCAGCGACGAAGACCCACCAGGCCCAATGCATTCCCATGAAAAGGCCACCGTCATGCCAAGAGTCGGGCATCTGCGCCGGTAAGCCAGCGTACTCGTTGTTCATGGTCAACTCTCTTCTCAGATGGGGGCCGAGACGTTCATCCCCATTCTCCATACCGAATACCGGTCTGCACCCGCAGGCACTACCAAGAGCGTGAGGATGGTAGCGGCCAGGCATCCTCGAATAGAGCTGAGTCGTGAAGCGAGACCCTACGGGGATCGACAGCTCACGACAATACTCGGGCGGAGGCTGTGAAGCCGGGATGAGGGGAGCATGAATGATGCTTCATTGACCGCTGGAGGGCTGTCGAAGAAGTACGGCGGGTCGCGTTACGAGCGCCGGCAAGCGCTAACGTGCTTGGTACCGTGTCAGCTCCCAGGCGGGGCCGGATATCGACTTTATTTCACGGACATCCTACGGAGTGCTCGCGCGCGGAAGAGTGACGGTGAAGTGCGAACCGCCATCCCTGCGGTTGGATGCTCGGACCTGGCCGCCATGCGCTTCGACGATCGCGCGGACAATCGCCAAGCCGAGGCCGGTTCCTCCCTCTTCCCCCGCGGGGGTTCGGGATTGGTCGCCCCGGTAGAAGCGCTCGAACACGCGGTGCGGCGCTTTGCCAAGGCCCGGCCCCGTGTCCAGTACCTCGATCCTCACTTGAGCGTCGTCACCCTCCACCAAAACATGGGCTTCCTTACCGGATGGGCAGAATTTCACCGCGTTCGTTATGAGGTTCCAGAGGGCCTGGCTCATCAGATCGGGATCGAACATTCCCCTCGCATCTCCGGCGACCTCCAAGTCCAGCGCCACACCTTTGTCACTGGCTCGGGACTTCAGGCGGTCTACCACTCGCGATGCCTGCTCGCCAAGATCGGTTGGCCGCCGTCGGACCTGAAATCCTCCAGCGTCCGACCGGGCCAGCGTCAGGAGGTCGTCGGTGATCCTGGAAAGCCGAATGACCTCCTCCAGCGAACTCGATATCACTTGGCGGTACTCACCCGGATCACGCTCAGTCCGCAGCGCGAGCTCGAGCTCACCCCATAACACCGTGAGCGGTGACCGAAGCTCGTGACTCGCATCCGCCGTGAACCGGCGCTGGGACTCGAAAGCGTTGCGGAGACGTCCCAGCATGGTGTTCAACACCTGCACGAGTCGGTCGTATTCGCCAAATGCGGCGGACGCACTGATTCCCAGCTGCAAAGAGCCCGCTTCTATCTCCTCCGCCTGATCGGTGATCTCGTGGACGGGCCGGATCGCGCTTCCCGCGAGCCACCAGCTTCCGGCGAAGCTGCCGACCACCATCAAGAATCCAATGCCCACGAGAACGATACTGAACCGGCCGAGCATGTCGTTCCGGGAAACCAGTGATGCCGCCACCTGAATCACGTGCGGTCCATGAGCTTCGCCGAGGCGCCCCAGCGGATAGTAGACCGAACGGATCGGAGCCATCAGGTAGGTCGCCTCTCGCCAGACCAACTCCCCTCCCGCCGAAGCCTCGAGCGCCTGGGGATCGAGGGGTAAGTCGGCGGTCATGTATTCGCTACGAAGGAGACTCACCCCATCCTGCCGCCACACCTGAGCGTAGCGGTTGAGGTCCTGAATGGACGCGGCTTCGTCAGGCGTCAACTGCCACTCATGGAATCGCATCCCCCCGGACGGAAGATCCGTGACGGAGGCGGCTTGAATTGTGGCGACGTTGAGAATGCTCGCGTCCAGCTCCCGATCCAGCACGACCCGGAGAGTAAACAAGCCCATCGCCGAAATGGCCACAAAGCCCGCGGCGATCGTCGCCGAGAATCGCAGGGCGAGCTGAAACCGGAAGGAATGCTTCACTCGGGCTCTTGCTCCTGGAAGACGTATCCGACCCCTCGCAAAGTATGGACAAGGTCACCTTCACCCGCTGCACCCAGCTTGCGTCGCAGATTCCCCACGTGAACGTCTACGACATTGCTCATGGGATCGAAGTGGAGGTCCCAGACCTTCTCCAGAAGCTCCGTCCTTCGGACTACCTGTTCCGGTCGCAGAACGAAGAACTCCAGAAGCTGAAACTCCCTCGGCGTGAGGTTCAGCCGCCTGCCCTGCCGGTGGGCGACGTGTTTGATACGGTCGACTTCCACATCCTTGTAGATGAGCAGCTCCCCTCGTCCACTACCGCCACGACGGAGAAGCGCTCGGACGCGAGCGAACAGTTCGTCGAACCCGAACGGCTTCGTGAGGTAGTCATCCGCTCCGGCGTCCAGGCCCATGACGATGTCCGCCTCGGAGTCCATCGCGGTGACCATGAGGACCGGTACGGAAGAGCCCGATTGTCGTAGCTCCCGCACCAACTCGAAACCGGTCTTTTGGGGGAGCATGATGTCGACCAGCAACAGGTCGTAGTCGTAAACCCGTGCCTTCATCCCTCCGTCGACGCCATTGTAGGCGACGTCGACGGCGTACCCCTCTTCACGGAGTCCCTTCTCAAGGAAGCTCGCGACCTTCTTGTCGTCTTCGACTACTAGGATTCGCATGTATTCACTCCTGGGCGCAGGGCGATTGCACGCCCGGGTAGGCGCACGTTGCCGTACTCCAAACTACCACGGCCGACAGCCCGAGGGGGAGTCCCTAAACGCCGGCGCGTCCCCGGTGAGGCTTCGTTCCCGCCAATCCCGCGGGATAGCATGAACGGCCGATGGGCACGTGATGAACGGGTGTTCAGTCAGTAAACCGGTGAATCGCCGCCACGATTCGAGATGAAATGGAGGGCCTTATCGAAGACGCCGGCGTGCCTGCTCTAGTGTCC
>JBGMRK010000174.1:0-4609 GCA_048061375.1 Longimicrobiales bacterium
TCTCGGACAGCGCGTGGGTCTCGACCTCTTCGGTGTAGAAAACCTTGGTCAGGCCATTCAGGTGAATGAGCGAGTGCCCATTCGTGGTCTCGTTTTCCATTCTTCCCTTCCCCCTTCGTACCGTGTGACATCGATGGAAACCATCCGTCGCCGAGCGCCCCTACGTGAGCCCTGCGGCATGAGTTTCAATGTCTCGTCAACCGCCTTTTAGCTTCACTCTGTCGAATCCGTCCCACTGGGACATGTCCGACAGAATCACAACGTCCCCGACTTGCAGCCCTTCGCGCACTTCGATCTCGTTTACGGAACTGGCTCCGAGCAACACGTTGACGCGCTCTGCGAACCCGTCTCCAGTGAGCCGGAACATCCCGACTCTCTGATTTGCCTGCCCGTAGGCCGGACGCCCGACGTACGTGACGTCGTCCAGGCGCTGAATGACGACGTTCCCGTCAACGCTCAAGTCGGGACGCGCACTCCTCGGAAGGTTCGCCGGAAGCGCCACGTCGATCGTTACCGTGCCCTGCTGTACCGACGGATCGATTCTGACGACGGTCCCGATAATCGTATCGTTTCGGGTATCGATGTAGGCGGTCTGGCCGACCGCGATGTCCTGAGCCTGCGTCTGGGGAATGCGAATCTCCGCCTTGAGCCGCCCCGGTTGCACCACCCGCGCGAGCGTTCCCCCGGACTGGACCCACTGACCCTCGTCCAGCGGTAACTCGGCCAACACACCAGGCACGCCCGCGGTCACCTCGAGCGATTCGACACGGGCTTGGTTGAACTCCACGATATCCCTCAGGCGATCGATCTGGATTTTCTGAGCCAGGACCTGGTCCCCTCTGGACGCTTCCTGCACGGCCAGGCGTTCCTCTTCGAGGTCCAAACGCTCCTCGAACTCCGCGACCTGATCCCGTGTTCGAGCCAACTCGGTGCCGGCCACGAGCTCGGGGTTGGTGTCGTAGAGGCGCTGGTTTGTTTGATGCTCGCGAAGCGCGTTCCGGTACTGCGTGCGGACCTGCGCCACTAGGCCCGCCTGTGTCAGTCTTTGTGTCTCGAGCGTAGCACGCAGTTGGATGAGAGTACCCTCTGCGTTCGAGAGTTGCTGCTGCGACTGCAGGAGCTGCACCTCGACGTCGGGGTTGCTCATCCGGATGATGACCGTGCTGGCTCCGATCTCGGTGCCTGGCAGGATCATGATCTGCTCGACGCGCCCGGCCGTCAGAGCCGTAATCCAACGCATCCGCTCGGGTACCAGTGTACCCGGGCCACGAACCTGCCGAATCATGGTGCCGAACTGGACCGTATCCCTCCAGACCGTTGCGGCGTCCACCGACGGAGCGGCCGGCTTCAGATTCTTCAGCAAGCCGAAGATCCCCACGAGCGCGATTACCGCAACACTCCACTGGATGATGCGCTTGCGCGTCCTCGGTTTCCGATCCCGAGGAATGTCCATGTGCTGTTTCAGTATCGACTCACGGCCACTCGGCTTGTCCACAGTTCCCTACCTCGTCGTTGATCTAGTTGTCGACTTCGTCGTCCAGGGGCTCTGACCCCGGCCGTAGGCTTCGGCCCACCGCCATCTCGAGTGCTACCAGCGAGCTGTGAAACGTATAAACGGCGTCCAGATAGGCACGCTCCGCATCGGCCATTACACGCTCGGCCTCGAGAAGCGTGAAGAAGTTGTCCGCGCCCAGGCGGTACCGCGCGCTGGAAAGCTCGAGCTGCTCAGCGGCAACCTCCCGATTTCGCACCTCGATGCCAACGATCTCATGGGCGGTCTCCAGGGCGTCGTTGGCCGAGGTCACCGCGGTACGAAGCCGCAACTCCTCGGACCGGCGCAGATGCTGCGCATCCTCGAATTGGGCGGAGGCCTGTGATACCTGGCGCTCCCGACTGAACCCCTGGAAGATCGGCAGGCTCACCTGCAGAGAAGCCTGGAAGGGGATCGTCTGGAAGTTGAACGGAAACTGACTGTTCGCCGCCAAGATCGACGCTTCGGACTTCGGTGTCAGGTTGAAGGCGCTACAGTTCTGAGGGAACCCGCTCAACGGCTGGGACAGACCGGAGGAGATGTCGTTGAACAGTTGGCAGTTCGCGATGCCATTGACTGCGCCGCGCTTAGCCTGAGCCACGAGAAAATCGCCGTTCTCGATCTCCTGGGTAAATCCCGCCCACTGGCCAGTCACCGTAACGCTCGGGAAGTACGAAGCACGAGCCCGGCGGACATCCGCCTTTCTCGCGTTTTCGGAGGCGACGAACGCCTTCAGTTGGGGATGATCGTCGAGCGCCATGGCGATCAAGTCCGATACGGCCCACTCGGGCTCGAAAACCTCGAACTCGCTCGCCAGAGTCACGTCGCTTTCGATGGCGAGCCCCAAGCTCTCCATGAGCCGAAATTTCTCCACCCTCAGGGCGCTCTCGAATTGGAGCAGCGCCACCCGATCGCGGCCCAACTGTACCTCGGCCTGCTTCTGGTCGGTGATGATCACTGCCTGAGCCGCGACACGAGCCTGGGCAATTTCCAGGTTTTCTTGCGAACGCTCCCGCGCCCGACGAGCCACCTCCACTTGATCACCGGCCCTGAGCGCAACCATGTACTGGATTGTGACCGCTGACTCCATCGCAAACTCGGCCGCCTTCGTGCGAGCCCGCGTAGCACTCCTGTCGGCCTCCGCCGAGGCGCGCTGGAACCATCGCGTGCCGTTGAATTGCCAGTTCAAGTTCATCGAGTAGAACGACGTGAACAGGGCACCCTGATCCACACCACCCGTGTTGATCGTCCCGATGCGCTGTACTCCGGGTGCACGGTACTGCAGCTGGCTGAAGAGTGTGAGATCCGGCACGAAAAGGCGCGAATATGCCTCACGCACAGCCCAACTTGCAGCGGCCTCATCGTTCTGAGTGCTCAAGAAGGTCGGGTTGTTCCGCCGAGCCAGCTCAATCGCCTCGCCGAGCGTGAGAACTTGCGGTTGCTGCCCCAGAGCCATGGTGGCCGTGAGCATCGACGCAAGAAAGGCGAGAATGACGATCCTGGCCCGATGTGTCATGTCGAACGTCGCAACCTTGCTCACTTGCCTCATCCCTTCGAAGTTCGGCTTAGTCTTTTCAAAAGAAGCGGGAGGGGCTCCGACCTGAGCGGCTAACCCAGCCAACCGAACACCCCGCACCACGATCCCTCCACGTCTCCGATCGAACACCCACTCCCGCATCTGTACACCCTTAATGGAAACTTCGTGCCAACAAATCTTATCTCGTTAAGTCATTTAGACACACTGCATTAGACGAAACAGCGCGTCCTAGCTACTGGAAGTCTGTGCGCGACTACGGGACCAGGAGTCCCAATACCGGACACCCAACGCCGCCTCCCGCTGTTGCCCAAGCCGGAGCAGGAGACGACGCCAGTAACATCTGACACGAAAGCCCACCATAGTAGTTCAGCTGCCCTTCCCCCTCGCTCCCACCGAGCAGTGCTCGCCGCAGGCCAGCCGCAAGGTCGGTCGGTTGCGGCTGATCCATGCGTAGATACGGTCCCCTATCGGCCGCGCGAACGGGATTCGGTAGAGCCACCGGACCCGCCGACCCGCTGGAAGGATGGCGCACAGTCGTTCCACAGCCGCAGCTCCCTCGGTGGTGTGGCCGTCGGGTTCAACGACTTGAACCGCCCTCGCACACGCCTCTGGAGTGATCCAAGGGAAACGCTCTCGAAGTCCAGGTGCCTGTGACTCGACCAACTCGAGGACACCAGCCTCGTCGAGCCTGCGAAGCACGCCCATGGAACGGCGGCACAGTTCGCACTCTCCGTCGTAGATGACAGTCGTCGTGCCGTTCACATCGATTCTAGCGTCCTTTGGGATTCAGCCATTCACGCCGGAATCGCCGCACCGCGTCGGTCACCAACCGGCCCGCAGCCTCGAATGTTACGACCTCGAGGGCCGGATCGGCGGTGAGCAGGATGATGGCCGTACGGGTCGAGCCGCGTGATTCGTACTCCACCCGCAACTCGTCCCCTGGACGTTTGCCGCTCAGGGCCGCCGTCCACGCCTCTCGCGAAGTCATACGGCGGCCGTCCACACCGAGGATGCGATCTCCTCGGTCGAGTCCGGCTTCATAGATGGGCGAACCTTTCGCGGTGTTCGCATCGATGATGGCTCCGCTGGAGTCGAAGGCGAGTCTTACCGGCCCGGGCCAGGCATCTCCGGGATTCGTGCGACGCATCAGCAGGCCACCCGCCGCGAGCAGAGCCTCGAAATCTGGCACCTCGCGCCCGTGCACGAACCGCGCGAAGAAATCCGCCGCGAACGACGGATCGCTCGTGTAGTCCGCCAAGACCATTTCGAGGTCGTAGACCGTGTAGGGCACCTCGGTTACACCGTGCCTCCTCCACACCGCCTGCATGTAGCCGTCCAGGCTGAAGCCGTCCGAGCGACGGCGCAGCTCGAGATCCAGGCCCGCACCCACCACCGACCCCCATGTGTAATACGAGATGAACGTGTTGGACCGGTTGGTCGGCTCGGCCGAGGATGCCCGGTCGGTAAATGGCGCCTGCATACTCATCTCGACAGGACTGAAGTACTGCCGCCCCGGGCTGTTCACGACGGCATCGATGCTC
>JBGMRK010000175.1:0-4559 GCA_048061375.1 Longimicrobiales bacterium
CCAACTCCATCGCGGGGAACAACCAACCCCTATTCATCGTGGACGGCATCCCGGTGGACAACTCCGCGCCGCGCAACAGGGGCTATGGAGGGATCGACTTCGGGAACGCGGTCCAGGACATCGACCCAGCGAACATCGAGTCCGTCAGCATCCTGAAGGGGCCCAACGCGGCAGCCCTCTACGGGTCCCGTGCGGCCAACGGCGCGGTGGTCATCACGACCAAGTCCGGCCGCTCCAATACCGGCTTCTCCTTCTCCACCACATTCACCACGGAGACGCCCCTGAAGCTCCCCAATTACCAGAATCTGTACGGGCAGGGCGTGAACGGTGAGTTCGAGTTCGTGGACGGCGCCGGTGCCGGCACATGGGACTTCGTGGACGAGAGTTGGGGACCGAGGATGGACGGTCGCCTCATCAACCAGTTCACCGGACCGAACATGCCCTGGATCCCTCAGCCCAACAACGTCCGCGACTTCTTCCGGACGGGACTGACGTCGAGCACGAATATCGCGTTCTCGCAGTCCAGCGATCAGGGCAACGTGCGCATTTCCCTGTCGAAAACGGCGGTAAATGGCATGGCTCCCAGTGAGTCCCTCGGCAAGATCAGCGTGGCCCTGAAGGGCGGTTTGAACGTGTCCAGTCGTCTCACGACGGAGGCGTCCCTCAACTACACCAACCAGGAGGCCGACAACCGCATGGGGACGGGCTACGACGAAGACAACCCCATGCAGAGCTTCATCTGGTTTGGACGACAGGTGGACATGAACGCGCTCCGCAACTATCGGTGCAGCGATACCGCCCCCACCGCTTGCACGGAGGGTGGCCAGTACAACTGGAACTACAACTATCACAACAACCCCTTCTGGGAGCAGGAGGTCAACACCAACAACGACACGCGTGACCGGCTCCTGGGGCACGTGTCGGCAACCTACCAACTCACCGACTGGATCACGGCCACGGGCCGGGTCGGGCGGGACTGGTACCGCGAAAACCGCAAGAACGTTACGGCTTTCTTCAGCCTGGACGACGCGGGCGACGGCGGGTTCGGAGAGTCCACCCGCTTTTTCGCAGAGACCAATGTGGACGTCATCCTGAAGGCGGCACGCCAACTCACCGACAACATCACGCTGGACGTGACCGCGGGTGGGAACACCCGTACGACGGAGTTCCAGAGCGCCGGCGTGACGGTGAGCAAGCTCACGGCGCCGGGTATTTTCACCATCGACAATGCTGGAGCGACGCCCAACCCCACGGACTACCAGTCGCTCAAGAAGCAACGGAGCCTGTACGGTTCGGTGAGCCTGAACTACATGGGCTACTTCAACGTGGACGTGACGGGCCGTAACGACTGGTCCTCCACGCTGCCCGTAAACAACCGCTCGTATTTCTATCCCTCGGTGTCGTCGGCGTTCGTGTTCAGTGACGCGCTCGGGATCGAAAGCGACTTCTTCAGCTCGGGTAAGGTCCGGGCGAGCTGGACGCGCGTGGGTAACGACACGAACCCGTATCAGTTGACGTCGGTCTACAACTCGCAACTGGCCTTCGGCGGCGCACCCATGTTCTCGCTCCCGAACGGGCTTCCCAACACGACGCTCAAGCCCGAGGAGACCACCGCCTACGAGTTGGGCACGGACCTCGGGTTCCTGAACGAGCGTTTGGGCTTCGTGTTCACGTACTACAACTCCCAGACCCGGAACCAGATCCTCGGCGTGCAGATCTCGGCGGCCAGTGGCTACACCAGCCAGATCCTGAACGCTGGGGCGGTGAAGAACTGGGGTTACGAACTGCTCCTGCGGTCGACGCCGGTGATCACAGACAACTTCCAGTGGGACATGACGGTCAACTGGGGCAAGAACAACTCCGAGGTGACGGATTTGTTCGGTGACTTGGAGACCCTGGTTCTCGGTAGCTACTGGAGCATGAACATCGAGGCTCGGCTGGGTCAGCCCTATGGCGTCTTCTTCGGAAACGGCTACCTCACGGAAAACGGAGATGGCACCGGCGCCTGGCTCCTAGACTCGAGTGGGCGGCCGCAGCGTGACACGAAACGCAGGGTTCTGGGGAACGCCACCCCCGACTGGATCGGCGGTATCTCGCAGCGCTTCAGATACGGAAGCCTGGACCTGAGCGTTCTGGTGGACGGTCAGAAGGGCGGTGACATCTTTTCGGTCACCAACTGGTTCGGCGAGTACGCAGGCGTTCTCGAGTCCACACTCCGTGGACGCGAGACCGACTGGTGTGAGCCCGGCATCGTCGTGGCAGGCATCATGCCCGACGGGTCCGTCAACGGAGACGGCGTGGACGACGTGAGTGTGTGCCCCGAATCCTACTTCGGGCGGAACTACGGCAACCAGGCGGCGGGCATCGACGACGCCACCTACGTCAAGCTCCGCGAAGTCCGCCTCGGCTACCAGATTCCGGTCAAGTTCATGGGGCGCTTCGGCTTCTCCAGCGGGGACATCGCCATCATCGGGCGGAACCTGTTCCTGTGGGCCCCGAACATCGACAACATCGATCCCGAGACGGCGTTCGACGCCAGCAACGTCCAGGGAATCGAGTTCGGGCAGTACCCAAGCGCGCGTAGCTACGGCTTGTCACTTTCCATCCGGCCATAACCCAGGAGGTACGATCATGAAGATCTCATTGATTGTCAGGCGGGTGCTCTTGGCCGGGCTGGTTCTGGCCATTGGCGCTTGCGACGAAGGACTCACCGAAGTCAACGAAAACCCCAACGCTCCCACGGACGTCGGCGCACAGTTCGTGCTGCCGCAGGCCCTTCACTCCGCGGTGGGGGCCACCTTCGGCGGGGGACAGATGCTCTCTCATACGGCCATCTGGCCGCAGCATGGTGTGGAGCTCCAGTATCCCGACGAAGAGGAAGGCTTCGTCCGGGCCAGCCGGATGCAGGCCTACTGGAACAACTATTACGCAGGACCGCTCGCCGACCTCCAGGTCGTCATCGACAAGGGTGCGGAGAGCGGCAGCGGGAACATCCAGGGAGTCGGGCTCATCTGGCAGAGCTGGGTGTTCCACATCGTGACGGACTTGTGGGGAGACGTTCCCTACTCTGAAGCTCTCAAGGCCGGTGAGGGCATCACCACGCCGGTATACGATCCCCAGGAGCAGATCTACCTGGGCATGATTCAGACCCTCACCGATGCTGCGGGCATGCTCGGTGGTGGATCCGACTTCGGGGCCGGCGACATTCTGTACGGCAACGACATGACGAAGTGGCGGCGGTTCGCCAACTCGCTTCGCATGCGTCTGGCCATGCGGATGTCCGAGGTGAACCCCGCGGCTGCACAGGCGGCGTTCGTAGCGGCCTACGCCGCCGGTGGCTTCGAGAGCAATGCGGACAACGCGATGCTGCAATGGACGGGGGCACCCTACCAGAACCCGCTGTTCGAGAATTGGCAGGGCCGTGATGACCACGGCATCAGCGCTACCCTGGTGGACATGCTGAAGGCGATGAACGATCCGCGCCTCGAGCTGTATGCCGAACCCGCAGCGGAAGACGGTGAGTACCGCGGGCTGCAAAACGGAGACATCACGCCGGAGTTCTCGTTGGCGTTCTACAGCCGCATCGGGAACAACTGGCGGGCCGACGGCGAGGCGACACCCACCGCCATCATGACGTATTCGGAGGTTCTGTTCCTCGAGGCGGAGGCCGCGGCACGCGGTTGGATCGGCGCTGACGCGGCAACGCTCTACGCAGATGGCATCCGGGCGAACATGACCCAGTGGGACGCGGCCAACACGCCGACGACCGCGGAAATCGATGCGTATCTGGCTCAGCCGGAGATCGCCTATACGGGCATCGAGCAGATCCAACTCCAGAACTGGATCGGACTCTTCATGAACGGGAGCGAGACTTGGTCGAGTTGGCGCCGCACAGGCGTTCCGGATCTGCAGCCGGGACCGGACCTCACCCTGAGCCGGATTCCGGTCCGCTTTACCTATCCGACCCTCGAGCAGTCACTCAACAAGGCGAATTACGACGCCGCGGTGGCGCGGCAGGGTCCGGATGTACTGACCACTCCAGTGTGGTGGCAGGGTAACTGAGCCACTTCTGAAGCGGTAGGAAGGACGGAGGCCCTCCGGAGTTCGCTCCGGGGGGCCTCACGTCTTGCTGGATTCACGCTGCGCGGTAGTGCCGGTCAGCCACCAGCGGAACGCATGAACACCAGGATCAGGCCGTGGGCGTGTGTGCCGTAACCGGGACGCAAGGTGACCCCCTGGGGATACACCTCCACGCGGGACACGTCGTGGCTCCTGAGCGAACGGAGCACGCAGGTGTCCGCCGTCCGGGTCCCGTCGACGTACACATGGGGATTCGAGTCGCCCTGGATGCTAGCCGTTCCGCGCAGTGTGATGATGGGGCACCGTCCCGAGCTCCGCAGTAGACGGAAGTTGGGGATCTTGCCGACGAGCGTCCCCAGGAGATCACCGGGACCATCCTCCAACGCCGTCCCGGTGAGGACCCACCCCGCCCCCTCGTGGCGAACCCCGTTCCGGGCCCTGGCCTCGCGCCCACCTTTCGTGGCTTGGCATCCCGTGAG
>JBGMRK010000176.1:0-4536 GCA_048061375.1 Longimicrobiales bacterium
TCAACTCGCCGCTCCCGAAGATGCGGCCGAGTCTGTGAGTCAGCATATCCACCGGCCACACGCCTGCCATGTCGGGATTGGTCTCCAACCAGTACCTGAACGCTGTGGCCTCATGAGACGTGACCACGCCGTCCGCGATGACCCGCCGGGCTAGCTGCAAGAGTTCTGTGAGCGCTCGGTTACGCCGCAGCATTCCGCCGCCGAATGTTTCCGTCATCGAACCAATCGCCCGAGTGGATGGGACCCTTCTGCATCGGTCGAGGTTTACACCGGTATCTTGAAGGTTGTGCTTACGCCCGCAGCCTACGCAAGGGAGCGGGCCCGGAACCGAGGTGTTCGATCGATGAAGTGTGCGCGCCAGTTAGTGGCTCTGATTGCCGTGATGGTCGTGATGGCGCCTGCCGGGTTGGCTGCCCAAGAACAGACGCGGCCGATCGAAGTCTCACTTTTCAGCCCGGTCCAGATCATGGGTCCCGACGCCGACATCGCCGGGATCCGGCTCAGCCTCTATGGACGGAATGCCTCCCTCCAGGGCCTGGACTTCAGCCTCATTGGTCATACGACCGGCGTCACCAGGGGCGTCCAGTTCGGGTTCGTTGGAGTTGCCGAGGGTGGCTTCCAGGGCTTCCAGAACACATTCGTCAACATCTCGAAGGGACCGACCACCGGCTTTCAGCTAGGGCTGTACAACGACGCAGCCTCGGGGGATGTGCTGCAGGTGGGTTTCGTCAACAGGCTCGGCTCCGGCAGCGGATTCATGCTGGGCTTCGTGAACTGGGCGGACGATTTCAGGGGCCTGCAGATCGGGATTGTGAACGTCATAAAGGTCTCCGATGGCCACGTCTTTCTCCCGATCGTGAACTGGCGCTTTTAAGAGGCCGGGGGCGGCAGCTCAAAACACCAAGAGGAGTTCGAAGCCCCAATAGCGTTCGTCCGTAAGAAAAAATTGCCCCATCGGCGAGGGGCCGTCGTGGAAGCGCGCGCGCAGGGCCGCCGACCGGTCTCCGTCCCGTACGGTCAGGCCGGCAACAGCCGAAACGCCTGCTCGCCAGGCGGTCCGGTCGGCGGCCAGCCAATCGAGAGCGGTCTCCACCCCGAACTTGCCGTCCGCCCACGGGAGCCAGCGCCCCTCGGCGCCGGCCTGGACGAAGCCATTGTCGGAGAAGTTCGGCCCAAGCTGCTCCTCATTTTCCAGACTGGAGCGAGTGACGAGGCCCCCTCCGCCATAGAGCCTGACGGTACCGAGGTCGTAGGCCGCCAATCCGTCGAAGGTCTCGGAGGTGAAGTCCAGTCGCCGGGCCCCGGTGGTCTCCACGAGTTCATCTCCTATGTGCGCGCTCCAGTGCGTGAAGCGGACCCGTCCGGACCAGCGGCGCCACGCGAACTCCGCGGGAAAGGCCACGAGCCAGTCGGATGAGACCAGGTCACTGCTGGTCACCTCGAGGCGAAAGCGGCCGAACACCCCGGTCTGGATACCCAGGATCAAGCCGCCACCAACCCATTGGGCGGGTTGCCAAATACGGACATGGCCACCGATCGCGGCTTCTCCTTGGAGTTCTCTGGGTAGTCCGTCCGCCCCGTCGAAGCTGAAGGGTTCTCGCTCACCCGGCGCGGTCGTCTTCGCGAACACGTCGGTCCACATCCCGCGGAGCGCGAACATGGGCTCCCGCGGAGCAGCCACAGGGGCAGAGAAATACGACTCCTTAGGGAACCAGCGATCCTTGTCGACGGACTGGCCCTCGGCATGATAGGGGAGGACCGAGCCGAACATCACCCACCATAAGAGTTGGATCAGCAGCGGAGACCTTCTTGGCTTGACCGAGCTGTCCATTTCACTCCTTTCGTGGGACGAGGCCCGCAATTCTACGCCGGTTCGTTCGGTCGGCGAAACCGCCGTGGATGGATCCCGTAGGGTCGTAAGGCGTAGCAGAGCATTCGTGCGGCGTCCGCACGAAGGCGTGAGAGGGAGTATGGACGAGGTTCGAATCCCGAATCAAGCGACGTATTCACCCGTGGCACTCACGGATGTGTTCGTGTTGGCTCCGCTGGCCTCGCGGGTGTTGTTGGGTGCGACCCTGCCGGGGCGAGTGCTCCAGGCCGTCGCGTTGGGAGCGTATGCCGGGAGCGCATTGAGCGATTGGATCTCCCGGAGGGAGGCCCGTCCCATCGACTTCGAGGAGACGTTCGGTGCGGGCGTGGACAATCTCACGTCCATGACCGATGACCAGCGGAAGGCGGAGGTCGAAGAGCTCGTACTTCAGTTGAACGCCAACTACGAGCCCATGAGCATGGATCGAGAGGACCTCGCCGAGCTCGTTAACGAGTACCTCACCGACCACATCGCTTCGATCACCGGGCAGCGGGTCGAGACCAGCTCCGAAATCCGCAGCTTCTCGATTAGCAAGGTGATCTTCCCCTTCGCCCTCGGTGCGTGTGACATGCTGACGGGCGACGTGACGATCTTCCGGGACACCGGCGTATTCGAGCCGCACATCATCGCCCACGAGTTCTGCCACCGGAAGGGGTACATGAAGGAACTCGAGGCGCAGGCTCTGGCCTACATGGCGCTCGCTCAGTCAGAGGACAACATCCTGGTCCAGGCGGCCTTATGCGAACGGGTGCATCGCAATCTGCGCGTGCTGGCGGAAGCGGATCTGGATCGGTACCACGAGTTGGTGGATGAATCGGGTCTGCGTGAGGAGTTGGTCGCAGCGTTCCACGCCATCCGTCCGCCGCCTTCGGCCTATGAGCGTGGAGTGTGGACGGTGATGAAGCCGATCTTCGAGGAGCGCATGCGGATGACCGGCCAGAACGGGATTTCGGACTACGACGTGGGGTTCACAGACTTCATCCACTCGAAGAAGTAGGGGTGATCCGCCCGCAGCCTCGCCTGGGGACCGAGGTGCCCACCACCATCGAATCCTAGCGTCCGCCACCCAAGATTGCCCCTCCATCTCCGAGTTTGCGCGAGGCCGATCTCCGCGTCAAAATGCAGCCCCGACCGAGTGATCCCTTATCAGGGGTAGGTGCGTGAGACTTCCATGAGGCGGTTGCTACGGCTTTCGGCCGCGATCGATCGGGCCAACGACCGAATCGGAGCGGCGATTCAGTGGCTCGTGCTCCTCATGGTGATCGTGGGAGCCTTCAACGCTCTCGCCCGTTACGCGACCAAGTTCTCCGGGATCTCACTCAGCTCCAACGCCTACCTCGATCTCCAGTGGTACATGTTCTCCCTGATTTTCTTGCTCGGGGCGGCGTACGGACTGAACCGGGACGTGCATGTGCGAGTGGACGTGCTCTATTCGCGGCTCACCGTTCGTGGTCGGGCGTGGATCGACCTTGCGGGCTCAGTCCTGTTCCTGCTGCCCTTCTCCGTGATGATGCTTTGGGTCTCGTGGCCGGCCGTTCGGAACTCCTGGGTCGTTCTCGAGGGCTCGCCCGATCCCGGCGGCTTGCCGCGATACCCGATCAAGACCGTCATCTTGATCTCGTTCTTCCTGCTCTTCCTTCAGGGGGTCAGCCAGATCATCAAGCAGATTGATCGCATTCGGGAGGGCCACGCCGCGGGAGGGGGGCCACCATGAGTGGCCTGTGGGGGCCGGTGATGTTCGGGGGCGCGCTCCTCCTGATCTTCACGGGATACCCCGTAGCATTCGCACTCGGCGGCACGGCACTGCTCTTCGCCCTGCTCGGCACGATGGCCGGTGACTTCGATCTGATTCTCATGACGGCGATGTCTGGACGGACGTTCGGCACCATGTCGAACTACACGCTCCTGGCTGTGCCTTTCTTCATCTTCCTGGGCACGATCCTCGAGAAATCGGGCCTGGCCGAGGATTTGCTCGAGACGATCGGGATCCTTTTCGGGCGCTTTCGTGGAGGCTTGGCGATAGGAGTGATCTTCGTCGGCGCCCTGCTCGCGGCGGCGACCGGCGTCGTGGGCGCATCGGTCACCGCCATGGGATTGATTTCCGTGCCGGTGATGCGCAGGAATGGTTACGAGGACGGGCTCACGCTCGGGGTGGTCGCTGCTTCCGGTACCCTTGGGCAGATCATTCCGCCGAGCCTCGTCTTGATCGTGCTTGGCGATCAGATGGGGGTTTCCGTCGGTGCTCTCTTCAGGGCCGCGCTGGTCCCCGGGTTGATCCTCACAGGCGCCTACGCGGCCTACGTCGCCATTGTTGCGTTGGTCAACCCCGCGGCGGCACCGGCGATGCCCGCCGAGGCCCGGGCGATCGAGGGCGCTGCGCTGGCTCGCCGTGTTGCCCTCTCGCTTCTGCCGCCGCTCGCGCTGATCCTGGTGGTCCTCGGGAGCATCTTCGCCGGCGTGGCTACCCCGACCGAGGCGGGTGCGCTCGGATCCATCGGTGCGATAGGGCTGGCAGCCATGAACGGCAAGCTCACCATGGAGGCGCTCAGGGCGGCGATGAGCACGACGACCGACCTCACGATTATGGTGATCTTCCTGCTCATCGGGTCCACAGCCTTCGCGCTCGTGTTCAGAGGACTCGAGGGAGACCTTTGGATCTCGTACAC
>JBGMRK010000177.1:0-4525 GCA_048061375.1 Longimicrobiales bacterium
GGCTTCCTGGGCTCGCACCTGGTCGACCGCTTCCTGGCCGAGGGCTACGACGTCGTCGGGGTCGACAACTTCATCACGGGCTCGCGCGCCAACCTGGAGCATCTGGACGGCGACGAGCGGTTCTCTCTCATCGAGCACGACGTCTCCCTGCCTCTGTTCCTGGACACGGACCTCGACGGGGTGCTCCACTTCGCCTCGCCCGCCAGCCCGATCGACTACCTGGAGCTCCCGATCCAGACGCTCAAGGTCGGCAGCCTGGGCACGCACAACACGCTGGGCCTCGCGCTGGCCAAGAAGGCGCGCTACCTGCTGGCGTCCACCTCGGAGGTCTACGGCGACCCGCTGGTGCATCCCCAGAACGAGACCTACTGGGGCAACGTGAACCCCGTGGGCCCTCGTGGCGTCTACGACGAGGCCAAGCGCTTCGCCGAGGCCATGACGATGGCGTACCACCGGGCGCATGGCGTGGACACGCGCATCGTGAGGATCTTCAACACGTTCGGAACGCGTATGCGGCCCGCGGACGGCCGCGTGGTCTCCAACTTCATCGTCCAGGCGCTGCGTGGTGAGCCGCTGTCCATCTACGGTGACGGCTCACAGTCGCGCTCGTTCTGCTACGTGGAGGACGAGGTGGACGGGATCTTCCGGCTCTTCAACTCGGACCGGACGGATCCCACCAACGTGGGCAACCCGAACGAGTTCACGATCCGCGAGCTGGCGGACATCGTGATCGAGCAGACGGGCAGCGCCTCCGAGATCGTGACGCTGCCGCTCCCCGAGGATGACCCCAAGGTGCGCCAACCCGACATCACCGTGGCGCGTGAGGTGCTGGGCTGGGAGCCCGAGATCGACCTCCGCGACGGCCTCTCCCGCACCATCCCCTACTTCCGCAAGCGGGTCGAGGAAGAAGACGCGCGGGCCAGGACGCTGAGCGACTGATGGCGACATTCAAATGATGGCGAGGTTCGACTGATGGCGACGTTCGACTCTTCCGCCCGGTATCTCGTTACCGGGGGCGCGGGATTCATCGGATCCAACCTGGTGGAGGCGATGCTGGACGCCGGCGCGTCCGTGCGCGTGCTGGACGATTTCTCGACCGGCAACCGCGAGAACCTCGCGCCGTTCATGGAGCGTATCGAGTTGGTGGAGGGCACCGTGGTCGATCCCGGCACCTGCCGCGACGCCTGCGACGGTGTGGATTACGTGCTCCACCAGGCCGCGCTCGCATCCGTGCCCAGGAGCGTGAAGGACCCACTCGGCAGCCACGCCGCCTGCGCCACGGGCACGCTCAACATGCTCGTAGGCGCGAAGGACGCCGGGGTGCGCCGCTTCGTGTACGCCGGCTCCAGCTCGGCGTACGGCGACACGCCCACGCTACCCAAGCACGAGGGCATGCCGTCCCTCCCCAGATCGCCCTACGCGGTGGCAAAGCTCGCGGGCGAGCAGTACGCCACGGCGTTCGCCGGCGTATTCGGCCTGGAGACCGTGGTGCTCCGCTACTTCAACATCTTCGGACCCCGACAGGATCCCTCGTCGCAGTACTCGGCCGTGATCCCGCTGTTCATCACCAGGGCGCTGGCGGGCGAGGCGCCCACGATCGACGGGGACGGCGGGCAGACCCGCGACTTCACCTACGTGGAGAACTGCGTGGCGGCCAATGCGCTGGCGTGTAGCGCCGATCCCGAGGGCGTAGCGGGCGAGGTCTTCAACGTAGGCTGTGGCGACCGCATCTCGGTCAACACGCTCTGGCGGGAGATCAAGGCGATCACGGGGAGTGAGGTGGACGCCGTTCATGGCCCGGCGCGCGCCGGCGATGTGCGCGACTCGCTGGCCAGCCTGGACAGGATTCGTGAGCGGCTGGGTTATGAGGCCGAGGTGTCGCTGACCGACGGACTCGGGCGGACGGTGGAGTGGCTGGGGGGGGGGAGCAATCCCTAGAAGAGTTCGATCGGTAGCCGTCGGGGGCGTTGGAACCTGAGCACATCCGATTGCGCCGTGAATCCATCCTCGGTGTTTGCGACCAATCCCATCTGCTCCAGAGCCTTCAGGTCCCGGATCAGGGTTCGCTCGGAAAGTTGCGCATAGGTCCGAGCCACCCCAGGGGTGAGCAAGGCCACCTCGTCGAGAGTCAGCGCTCCCCCGGCCGGGAAAGTGAGCATCAGCTCGCGGCGCCGTTTGAACACGTTCTTCTTGGTGTATTTCGTCTCGGCGAATCGATCATGAATGAAGCTGCGCCAGGCGGTTTCGAACTGGCCAGACTGAATGGCCACGAGGGTCTCCACGAGACCGTCTCGGAAGCCCTGAACCGCGTAGTCCATGAAACTGGTGAGGTCCTGCGTCCTGGCCGCGTTCTCCAGGTGGCGATAGTACTCCGGCCGTGTCTCGTTATATAGGTTCGCGAGGATATGGGAGGCGATATCCGGAGTGCCGGCCCGAAGTAGGATGTAGAACTCGAGCAGCCGTCCGGTTCTGCCGTTGCCGTCTCCGAACGGATGAATCCACTCGACGTAGACGTGAGTGACGATCGCCTGAACGACCGCGTCGGCAAAGGGCTGGTCTCCCTGGCTGAAGAGAAACTCCGTCGCCAGCCAGTCACACAACTGACTGACCAGCTCGGGTACGACCTCGTGATCCGGGCATCGGTACGAGCCCACTATCCGATGGTCGGTCCGAAACCTCCCGGGAACGGCGTCGAAATGCGGTCCGAGGTTTTTCCCAATCATCTCATGCATGCGCAGGATTAGTTCGGGGGTGATCCGTTGGGCCCGCTGCTCCGTCGCTACCTCGTCGAGGAGTGCATTCATGGCTTCGAGGACGTTCCGGACCTCGATCTCCTGATACTCTTTGCTGGGAGGCAGAGAGTCGCCGGCCGCGACGCGCTCGATCTCGTCGGTACTGAGGGTGTTCCCTTCGATTGCCGTTGTCGCCTGCGCTCCCTTGATGAGAGACACGCGCAGCAGGCTGTCGTGGCGCTCGGGGCGCAGTGGCATCTCGCAGATGGCCATGATTATTGCGTGGCACTGCCCGAGCTCGTAGCGGGCCTTGGGCGAGATCTCCCAATGCCGGTGGAAAGCGAGGTGTGGGTAGCCCGGAATCATCGCCTGTCAAATAGATGGGGTTATTTGTCCTGACAAGTGTCAGTATATATGTCAGCGAATTCGTGCGGACGCAAGGATGATTCCCCCTACCCCGATCCGACGTGAGGCTCAACCAGCTCCACGGTCAGGCGAGCCCCGGACCTGGCCTTTTCGGCGTCGCCCAGCGAGTAGAATCCCGACGGAGTGAGGTCTTCGGCGCCGTAGAACGCGAGCTCCCGATCCCGTCGCAGGTCGCGGGATATCTCGGTGAGGGTGGACAGGTTGTGAGACACCGCTTCGGGAAACCGGTTGCGCTCGGCGAGCATGATCTCCGACACGTCATGAACACGGCCCGCATCGATTCCGTGTTCTCTGAGGAGTGCCTTCAACGCCAACTCCACGATCTCCTGGGATTCCCGGACCACGTCGGCCCAACTCTCACAATCGAAGAGGACGTCCAGCGCTCGCAGCCGGATGCGAGCTCGCCGGATGTAGTCCGCAGCAAGGTCTGCGTTCTGCATTTCAGGTTACTCCTACCCAGTAGGGTTGTCCGTGAATGCGACGGCGTGAGACACGGCCGGACGCGATCTCGCGCCGGAATTCCACGAGTCTGCTCGACACTCTCAGCTCTCGCTCGAAGAGCACGACGCCATCCACCGCTACCTCGGCCCAGAGTCCGCTCATGCGACGGCCCCGGTGGGGGAGATGCACGAAGTGGGGCTCCACCGGGTGGCCGTTCCAGAAAACGGGCGACTCGTCCCAGCACCGGTACATCTGCCGGTGGATGTCCCGCCCGTCTTCCACGACGAGGAGCACGTCCACGTCGGACTGGTCCCGCATCTCCCGGCGGGCCCAGGATCCGAAGGCCACCACACCGACCAGCGCGTCACCCACCACGGTCACCGCCCGAGTGACGGCGGCCCCCGTGGGTCCGGAGGGGGTGGAACCGGGCAGGGCGAGTTTCCGGGTGCAGAGTTCGTTCAGGGAGATCTGCCCCGTCCGCGCCTCCTGTCGCAACCTCACGTGTAGAGCGGGATCGATTCGCAGGACGAAACGACCCGACGCGGGTTTCTGTTGGAGCGATCGAGGTATAGTATCACATGTCATACAACTATGATACTACGCCGAATACGTCAGTGTCAATTGGATTCGTCCAGACGTTCCCGCGGGAACGCCCTGTGCCCGAGATCGGCCGGGGCCGCGAATTAACTGGCCTCAACTGGCCTTGCCCCGCTCCCACCTGCGAATCAGGCCGGCTTCAGCGCTCGATCACCCACCCGCAGCAGATCGATCGCCAGTCCGAGGTCGAGCGGCTCCCCATGCCAGAGGGGAGTAGTGGTGTGCGCCCCGGGCGCGACTCCCCGGCATCGGTGCTCACGCTCTAGATCCGAGACGGGATCTTCCCCCAAGCGCGGCGCCCGAGGCACCGCCGCGAGCCGCCTGCCGTC
>JBGMRK010000178.1:0-4457 GCA_048061375.1 Longimicrobiales bacterium
ACATTTCACTCCACCCTGTCAAGCTCTTACCCGGGTCACGACCACGCTGCGCCCGAGCCTGCCATCCCTGCCGGCCCCACAGGCCGTTCGAACCGTGAAGACAAGTTCACGCGGAGTTCACGGCCCGCTCACGGATGCTCCGCGATCGTACGGTCAACTCAGCATATCAGAACGGAGCACTATGGGCTACTCCTCTCGACAGAATTCTGATCAGTCCGACTCTGGAGCCGCAGAGCCGGCACTATCCGCCCACCGCGTCGCACAGCGCTTCGGCCACCACGTGGTGCTCCGCGACGCCACCTTCGATATCCAGTGGGGAACCGCCACGGGACTCCTGGGGGCGAACGGGGCGGGCAAGACGACGCTCCTACGGATTCTGGCCGGCTCTCTCTCGCCGACTCGCGGCTCGATCTCCGTGGGAGGGGCGTGCCTGCGCGGAAACGCGGATGCTCTGCGCAGCTCCACCGCGTTGCTCGCCGGCGAGTCCTATTTATACGACACCCTTACCGCCGCGGAGAACATTCGGTTCGCCGTGCGCATGACCGGGGGAGACGCATCGGCCTCGCGGATCACCGAGGCACTCGACCACGTTGGGCTCTCCTACGCTCGAGACCGTCGCGTTCGCCATTTTTCGAGCGGAATGCGAAAGCGGCTCGCACTCGCACGGGTGGTGACGATGGAGCCGCCGGTGCTCCTTCTCGACGAACCGTACGCGAGCCTCGACGATGACGCGACGCACCTCGTAGATCGGATCGTCGAGCGCTGGCGAACGGGAGGACGGGCCGTGGTGATGGCCACCCACCGGCGCGAACGTGCCGAACGTGTTTGTGATCGGTGCCTCTACTTGGTGGACGGAATCGCGCTCCCCGAACACCCCCAGGGAATAGGCGACCGGACCTCCAGGATGGTGGAGGTGGCGCCGTGAGTTTCATGCGGCAAACCCTGGCGATCCTGGAGAAGGACCTTCTCATCGAGGCCCGGAGTCGCGAGTCCCTGACGTCCATGGTGTTCTTCGCGGGGCTCGTGCTCCTCATTCTCGGGTTCGCGCTGGGCCCCGACTCCGAAGCCATTCGGCGATCCGCGCCGGGGCTCCTCTGGATCGCGGTGGTCTTCACCTCGGTCTTGGGCCTTTCTCGGGCGTACGACGCCGAGCGGGAGAACCGCGGGATGGAGGGTCTGTTTCAGTATCCGGGAACCCGCACTGCCATTTTCGCGGGCAAACTGATCGTACTACTGCTTCTACTACTGTTCGTCGAGGCCGTCCTCTTCGTGATGGGAGGGGTGCTCTACAACCTCGGTCTGGGTGCGGTCGCCTTGCCTCTCGCAGGGGTGGCTTTTCTAGCGACGGTCGGCCTCGCCGGAATCGGTACGCTGTACGGAGCCTTGACCCTCAACCTCAGGGCACGCGAAGTGCTCCTGCCTCTCCTGGTCTTCCCGCTCGTCGTGCCGGTCGTGCTGGGCGCGGTTTCGGCCACTCGCTTACTGCTGTTCGGCGATCCCTTCGGCGACCTGGGTGGCTGGGTCAGACTGCTTGCAGCGTACGATATCGTGTTCACCGTGGCGCCACTCCTTGCGTTCGAGAGCGTCATTGCAGATTGAGAGAATCGCTATGCCTCGTATCACCAATACACAAATCCTAGGTGTCGCCGCGGCCCTCGCGTGGGCCGTGGCGCTGTGGGTCGGGCTCGCTGTTGCGCCGACGGACCACCTCATGGGGCAGGTTCAACGGATCATGTACATCCACGTTCCGGCCGCGTGGAGCGGGTTCCTCGCGTTCTTCATCGTCTTCGTGATGAGCATCGCGTACCTGATTCGCCGGGATGCGCGCATGGATCATCTGGCGCACGCGGCCGCTGAAGTGGGCGTCGTCCTCATGGCGCTGGCTATCGTCCTGGGATCCATCTGGGGAAAGCCCACATGGGGCGTCTGGTGGACCTGGGACCCCCGCCTCACCTCCGCTGTGGTGCTGCTCGCCATCTTCTTGGGTTACCTGGCGATGCGGGCCTTCACCGACGATTCGGAGCGCCGAGCACGCATATGCGCGGCGATCGGCATCATCGGCTTCCTCGACGTCCCCCTGGTCTATCTCTCGGTGCTCTGGTGGCGCACGCTCCATCAACCACCGTCTGGTCCTGAGACCATCGCTCGCCCAATGCTGCTCTCACTGTTGCTGGGCGTCTTCGCGTTCACCTTGATTCTGGCCTTCTTCACGACGGTCCGATACCAGACCGCGCATCGGCAGGCCGAACTCGAGTTGCTGGAGGTGTCTCATGTCTAATGGCACGGGTTTCGTGATCGCGGCGTATGCCACCGCGCTCGCCACCGTCTTCACATACGCCGCGGTCTTGATCGCAGGCAATCGAGCCGCGGCCCGCCGCCTCGATGAAGCCCGCGCGCGTCACCAACAGTCCGGCGGCGAGGCGGCCGAGAACGCGACAGCCGGATCGCACGAGGAGGCGGGCCATGTCTAGGCGGACACGGACCATCGTGGGAGTCGCCGTGGCCGGCGGCGCGCTTCTCTATCTGGTAGCGGCTGGAATCGGGGGCAACCTGATTTATTTCGTAACGCCCACCGAGCTGCTCGAGAAAGGTCCGATCGCCTACGACGAGCCATTCCGACTCTCCGGCGAGGTCGTACCCGGCTCGGTACGCTGGAATCCCGAGGCGGTGGATCTGCGATTTCGGATCCGTGACGAGCAGACCACTCTCGAGGTCGTGAGCACGGGAGTGCCGCCCCAGCTGTTCCAGGACGGGATGGAGGTGATCGTGGAGGGCTCACTGGATCCGAGCGGTGTCTTCCAATCCACCAACCTGATGGTGAAACACTCCAACGAGTACGGTCCCGGACAGGGTGAGGAGCACCCCGAAGCGGCCTACCCGGAACTGACGGGGACCGGGTAGACGCGCGGTGAACGCCCAGATCGGGTACCTGGCGCTGGCGTTTGCGCTGCCCGTCGCCCTTTACGGCGCCTTGGTCTCGATCATCGGCGCCCGGCGTGAACATTGGGCCCTCGTGGAGAGTGGACGCCGCGCTACCCTGGCCTTCGTCGGACTCGTGACCCTGGCTGTCGTGGTGATGGAGTATGCTCTTCTCACCAACGACTTCAGCGTCAGCTACGTCGCCCAGGTGGGCAGTCTGGACACCCCGAGGTTCATCACGGTAATCTCGTTGTGGGCTTCGCTGGAGGGGTCCATCCTCTTTTGGCTCTGGGTGCTGGCCCTGTACACGGGCGCGTGCGTGTGGCTCTACCGCCGCCGCCATCGCGAGGAACTCCCCTACGTGACGGCGACTCTTCTGCTCATAGGTGCGTTCTTTCTCATGGTGCTCCTGGGTCCCGGTAACCCGTTCGGCACGGTCAGTCCCGTCCCGCTGGACGGACCGGGCCCGAACCCGCTCCTCCAGAATCATCCGCTGATGGCGCTCCACCCGCCCACGCAGTACCTGGGTTACGTCGGCTTTTCGGTTCCCTACGCGTTCGCCATCGCGGCCCTGATCACGGGAAAAGTGGACGCGTGGTGGGTACGTGCGGTACGCCGGTGGACGCTGGCGGCGTGGCTCTTCCTTACGGTATCGCTCTTCGCTGGCGGGTGGTGGGCCTACGACGTGTTGGGTTGGGGCGGATATTGGGCCTGGGACCCAGTTGAGAACGCCTCCCTCATGCCTTGGCTGGTAGGTACGGCGTTCCTCCACTCGGTCATGGTGCAGGAACGGCGAGAAATGCTGCGCACATGGAACGTGGCGCTCATCATCACTACGTTTGCGCTCACGATCTTCGGCACGTTCCTGACGCGGTCGGGGGTATTGGGAAGCGTGCATGCGTTCAGCGAGTCCCCCATTGGGCCGCTCTTCCTCGCGTTCCTGGCCGTGGTCCTCATCGTGTCCACGGCGCTGGTCTTGTGGAGGACGGCACCGCTGAAATCGACTGGGCGCCTCGACGCTCTCTGGTCACGTGAGGCTGCAATCCTGGTGGCAAACCTGCTGTTCCTGGTCCTCACCTTCACGATATTCCTGGGAACGGTGTTTCCCCTCGTGGCTGAGGCGGCCACGGACGTCAAGGTCAGCGTGGGCGGCCCGTACTTCAACCGGATGACGGTACCGGTCCTCGCCGCAATCGTATTCCTCATGGGGGTGGGCCCGGCCCTCCCGTGGAGGGCCAGCGGACGCAGCGGTCTCGTAAGGCGATTCGGGGTCTCGGTCCTCGCGGGCGGCGTTGCCGTCGTGCTGGCTCTTATCGTGGGCGGCCGTGGTTTTTGGCCACTCCTGACGTTCGGCCTCGTCGGTTTCGCCGCCTGGACCATGCTTTCCGAGGTAGGCAGGGGCGCACTCGTGCGGGCGCGCAAGGGCGAATCGCCGATCGTGGCCCTGGTTCGGTTCATCGCCGGTAACCGGCGACGCTACGGAGGGTACATCGTACACTTTGGTGTGTTGGTGGCGGCCGTAGCCATCGCCGCGTCGT
>JBGMRK010000179.1:0-4443 GCA_048061375.1 Longimicrobiales bacterium
GCGGTCAACGTCTACTTCGCGGACGACGTGGACATCTACTTCGCGCGCCAGCTCGTGCTGGAGCGCGTTCAAGCTGCCCGCGAGGACATCCCGGAAGGTTTTGGTGAGCCGAAGCTCGGCCCGATCACGACGGGTCTGGGACAGGTGTACCAATACACGGTCGAGGGCGAGGGATTCACGAACATGGAACTGCGGACGATCCAGGACTGGATCGTCCGCTTCAATGTTCGCACGGTGCCCGGCGTGACCGAGGTGCTCTCCTTCGGCGGCGAGGTGCGGCAGTACCAAGTGCGAGTGGATCCGGGCCTCCTACTGCAGTACGGCGTCACCTTGGGTGAAGTCATGGACGCCGTGCGAGCGAATAACCGGAACGTGGGTGGGAGCTACATCGTTCGGAACGCGGAAGAGTACCTCGTCCGCGGTATCGGTCTGGCCGGGGACCTGGAGGCCATCCGCGACATCATCGTGGAGACACGAGGCGACGGCACACCGATCTACATCACGAACGTTGCCGAGGTCGAGCTGGGTCCGGAGATCCGCCGGGGTGCCGTGACCAAGGACGGCCAGGGCGAGGTCGTGACCGGCATCGTGCTCAAGCTCATCGGCGAAAACACCTCGGACGTCATCAGGCGGGTCAAGGAAAAAATCGCGGCGGTCAACGAGATCGTGCCGGAGGGCGTGCGGGTCGAACCGTTCTACGATCAGGCGGACCTCGTCGAACGGGCGGTGGATACCGTGACGGACGCGCTCCTAGAGGGCGGCATTCTGATCGTGATCGTGCTCTTCCTCTTCCTGGGGAACGTACGCAGCTCGCTCATCGTGGCGGCGACCCTGCCCCTTTCGCTCCTGCTCGCGTTCATCCTCATGGACTACCTGGGCATGAGCGCGAACCTCATGTCGCTCGGCGGGCTCGCCATCGGCATCGGGATGATGGCGGACGGTGGCGTCGTCATGGTGGAAAACATCTATCGACACCTCTCTGAAGCCGAACATGAGCAAGAAACCGAAAGTGGCTCGGGCTTCCGCGAAGCCCGAGCCCACCGGGTACTCCGAGCCGCCCTCGAGGTGGGACGCCCCATCACGTTCGCGATCATCATCATCATCGTAGTCTTTCTCCCGCTGTTCACGCTCGAGGGTGTGGAGGGCAAGCTGTTCAAGCCGATGGCGTTCACCGTGAGCTTCGCCATGCTGGGATCGCTGATCTTCAGCCTCACCGTCATCCCGGTCCTCTCGTCGTTCTTCCTCCGGGCCGGCTCGGAAAAAGACACATGGATCATGCGACTGATCCGCGGACCGTATGAGCGATCCCTGGACTGGGCGATGGACAACCGCGGCCAGATGACGGGTGGCGCTGTCCTCCTCCTCGTTGGAAGCCTCGCGCTGTTCCCCTTCCTCGGAACGGAGTTCGTGCCTGCGCTCGAAGAGGGGTCGGTCCTGCTTCGTGTCACCTTCGCTCCCAGTACAGGGCTCGATGAGGCCGTGACAGCGGCGAATCGGATGGAGCGAATGGTTCTGTCGGATTTCGGGGACGAGGTCGAGACGCTCGTGTCCAAGATCGGGAGGGCGGAGGTCGGTGGTGACCCCGAGCCGGTAAACAACGTCGAGATGTACATGGGGCTCCGGCCCGAGCGTGAGTGGCGATTCGACTCCAAGACCGAGCTCGTCGAGGCGATCGAGCAGACACTGTCCGGCTATCCCGGCGTGTTGCTGAATTTCTCTCAACCGATCGCCACGCGGGTGGACGAGCTGCTCAGCGGCGTGCGGGCGCAACTGGCGATCAAGCTCTTCGGCGATGATCTGGATATTCTGAAGAAAAAGGCCGACGAGATCGCGCGCGTGGTCCAGGGAATCGAAGGTGCGGCCGACGTGCAGGCCGAGCAGGTCTCGGGGCAACCGCAGCTCCAGATCGAGGTGGATCGTCACGTGATCGCCCGCTACGGCCTGAACGTGGACGACGTCCTCGAGCTCGTCGAAGTAGCCGTGGGAGGTGAGGAGGCCGGGCAGGTGTTCGAGGGACAGCGCCGGTTCAGCATCTTCGTACGTCTCGGAGAAGCGTTTCGAGACGACCCCGCATCGATTTCCGACATCCTTCTCACAACCCCCTCCGGAGCCCAGCTCCCCCTCGGACAGCTTGCCGACATTCGCGAGATCATCGGGCCCAAACAGATCAGTCGGGAGGCCAACCAGCGGCGCATTGTCGTGCAAGCCAACGTCCGTGGCCGTGACATGGGCGGATTCGTGGCGGAGGCCCAGGCCGCCGTCGACGCGCAGGTAGAACTCCCGACGGGCTACATCGTGGAATGGGGTGGTCAGTTCGAGAACCAGCGCCGGGCCATGAGGCGCCTGTCGATCATCGTTCCCATCACGGTCGCGCTGATCTTCCTGCTCCTCTTCTTCAGCTTCAACTCACTGCGTATGGCTTCGCTCATCATCCTCAACGTCCCGTTCGGCCTCATCGGGGGCATCGTCGGGCTGTGGGTGAGCCGCCAGTATCTCTCCGTACCGGCATCGGTCGGGTTCATCGCCCTCTTCGGGGTTGCCGTATTGAACGGCGTGGTCATGGTGAGTTACATCGTGGATATCAGACGGAGAGAAGGGAGCACCGCGGAAGCGGCGGCCCGAAAGGGGGCGCAACTCCGGTTGCGACCGGTTTTGATGACCGCGCTCGTGGCCAGTCTAGGGCTGACCCCTCTTCTGTTTTCGTCGGGCGCGGGTTCTGAGGTTCAGCGCCCGCTCGCGGTAGTGGTAGTCGGAGGACTCGTGACCTCGACGATCCTGACCCTGATCTTGTTGCCCAGTTTCTACGTCTTGTTCGACAAGGACGCTCCGCGTCCAGAGAGAGGCGCATCATGAAGATGGTCGTCGGAATGATTCAACCGTTCAAGCTCCAGGACGTGACGCTCGCCTTGACGTCCGTGCCGGGCTTCCCCGGGATGACGGTGTCCGACGCCCGAGGGTTCGGGCGCGAGCACCTCGAGGTCTCCGCGGACCGTCTCGAGAACCTGACAGACTTCCTGCCGTGTGTGCGTGTGGAGATCGTCGTGGAAGACGACGTCGTCGATTCGGTGGTCGAGACGCTGCTGACGGCTGCCCACACCGGAAGGCGTGGAGACGGGAAGGTCGTCGTGTATACAGTGGAACAAGTGTACGCCGTGCAAAGTCACGGCAGTGAGGAGTGATTCGTGGCGCGGCTGGGTCCCGACGGGCCTGGCTTCATGATAGCGATATTGCGTCCCCGAACGAGAACTCGGGCCGTTCGCCCATGGAACCTCGCTTCGATCACCAGGGTTCGGGAGGGTGATGAACTACACAGAAGCTGTTCGATGAAGTCCTCGCCCGCCTCCAGGCTCTTCGCCGCGGCATTGCTTGCGGCCACTCTTCTGCCATACTCCGGCCCTGGTATCTGCACCATGGTGGGCCGGATGGGGGCGGATTCCCATGAGATGACCATGACATCTCGCTCCGGCGGCCCCGTACTCGATGCCCCCGGTTCGATGACTGAGTGCTGTTCGATCGACGGCTGCGGTGTGCCACAGGCCGGGCCCGCCGTTTTTACCATCCGGCTGCCGGCGGATCACCGCGTCCGGGAGATCGCTCCGTACTCTGCACAACCCTCCCCTCCCCAGACATCTCCCCACCCTCCGACCCAACCTCCTCGAGCGTAGTTCCACTCCACAGCTCTGGATACCGCGCGGTGGACCGCCGCCGTGCAAACCAATCGACGACGCCTTCGGGCGGTGGAAGGGGAGAACACGATCGTGAGACATTCCAGGTACCTGGTACTCGCCGCGTTTCAGATGGTAGCCGCACAGGGTGGGGTGGCTCAAACCCCCATCCTCGAGGCACCGGGTCTGCGCGACTACGTGGCGGGGGTGATCGCGAGCAATGCGGGCCTTCAGGCACGCCAGGCTCGTCTTGGGGCGGCCATGAAGCGCATCGACCCCGCTGGCGCGCTCCCGGATCCTACGCTGTCGCTGGGGATGGTATCGGTTCCGGCCCCATCGTTCGATTTCGCCGCCGAGGCGATGACTCAGATCGGCTTCGGCATCGCACAAACCTTTCCCTACCCGGGCAAGCGAACCGCCGCCACATCCGTCGCCCGAGCCGATAGTGCTCTGGCCTTAAGGCTCGTCGAGGATCGAGAGGCAGGCCTCGTATCCAGTGCGGCGAAGGCCTACTACGACCTCTCGTTCGCCCGAACGTCAGTCGAACTGTTGAGGGCGCGTGCTGAGCTGGCGGAGCAAACTGTCACGGTAACCGATGCCCGTTATCGGAGCGGTGCCGCGCCCCAGACCGACGCCCTGCGGGCACGCCTGGCACGCGCCAGGCTACAGGAACAACTCTCAGGCCTGCAGGCGACGGTCACCGGGGCCGAGGAGATGGCCAACGCGCTCCTGGGTGGGGTGCGCTCCTCCGTGGAGGCCCCTCTCCTATTGGATGAGG
>JBGMRK010000180.1:0-2480 GCA_048061375.1 Longimicrobiales bacterium
CTCTCGATGCGGTCCATTTCGCGCATCGCTTGGTCATGGTTACGGAAGCCCCGTTCGGCATCGACGGCCATCCAATTCAGCCGTCGGATTTCGTCGAGCAACTGGGCGACCCGAGCCCGCAGGCCCTTGAAGTGCCGTTTCTTATCCGAGTCGGGGAACTCCGAAATCGTCTCGACCATTCTCGTGCGGCCTACGATCCACAGGATCGGAAAGATCAAGAGCACGCCCGCGACGGCACGCACCATGGGATCATCCACGAGGTAGAGTACCGCCGCCTCCACGAGGAATGCGGCGAAGAGGGAGACGAGGTGAAAGGTCCGAAAAAGAAATCGCATGGCGAAGTCTAGCCCCCGTAGTCGGCCGCGTACAGCAATTCATCGAGACTCTCCCGAGGGCCAGCGCCCACGCCCTAGCTCCGCCCGGTGCTCGGGTCCTCCACACAAGTTGACGTAAGCCTGTTCCTATCGCTCCGCGCGCAAGGCCCGCGCCGGATCCTCGAAGACGTCGGTGAAGCGAAGCGGGTGAGGCTCGACGTCACCCCGCCTCGAGCAGGTCCGCGATCTCTTTCTCCAGCACCGGCTTGGGAACCAGCCCGACCATCTCGAACTCAGGCTCGCCGTTCCGGAAGAAGATCAGCGTGGGGATTGAGCGGATGCCGAAGCGCTTGGCCGTCTCGGGCGCATCGTCTGAGTTGACCTTCACCACACGAACGCCGTGGTCCTCCTGTTCGATTGCCACTTCATCCAGGATCGGAGTCATCATGCGGCACGGGCCGCACCAGGGGGCCCAGAAGTCCACAACGGTCACTCCATCGTGCTCGGCGATGATCGTGTCGAAGTCGTCGTCTCCCGCGTGGATGATGGGAGCTTCGATCGTTGCCTTCTTACCAAAGAACATTTCGTGCTCCGTTGCTGGGTCCTGGGGTCGTCGTAGTCCAAACGGGTTCGGTGTTGCCGGGGTTCCCTGCCCACGCCTCTCCCCTTCTATGCCACCTCGAGGCTTCCCTCCAGCCATGGCTGACACGATCCCGTGGGGGCGGTGCCAGCGGCAAGGGATCGGTCATCCGAGGGAGGCTGAGGTGCGTGCGGCACAAGCTCAGAACCCTTATTCTGTTTCGGGTCGTCTCCCTACACGCGGCTATCCTGTGCGGCGCGCCCAAGGGAATGCCACGTGCCACCCTCTCTGGTGAATTGCGACGTTGAGTGAGTGACCCCGCATGAGGGCCGTCGTTCTCCGGCGCCATGGACCGCCCGAAGTTCTACGCGTGGGCGATGTGCCCTTACCCGAGCCTGGCGATGGCCAGGTCGCCGTGCGGGTGGAGACGGTCGGGCTCAACTACGCCGAGGTGCTCTCTCGCCGCGGACAGTACGGGTGGTCGCCTCGCCTGCCGTACATACTCGGCATGGAGGCCGCCGGCCGCATCGAGGCGCTAGGGCCGAACGTCACGTCCCGGTCGGTGGGCGAGCGGGTGGTCGTCGGCTCGCAGTTCGGGGCTTACGCGGAGCGCATCGTGGTCCCTCAGGCAGGGGCCATGCCCGCCCCTGAGGACTACTCCGCCGATGAACTCGCGGCGTTTCCGGTGAACTATATGACGGCCTGGGTGGCCCTCATGGAGATGGCCCGGCTGCGCCCGTCCGACCGCGTGATCGTGACCGCCGCGGCCGGAGGAGTCGGCACCGCCGCAGTACAGATCGCGAGCCGTTTCGGGTGTGAGGTGTTGGGGTTGGCCGGCGGTGACGAAAAACTGTCCCGCGTCCGCGACCTGGGTGCGACGGCCACGGTCAACTACCGCGAGCCTGAATTCGCACGGCGCCTCGACGAGGTCGTAGGGGACCGTGGCGTTGATGTGGTTCTTGAAACGGTGGGAGGTGAGGTCTACCGTCGTTGCCTTGCGTCGCTGGCTCCCTTCGGAAGGGTCGTGGTAGTGGGCTACGCCAGCATGAACCTGGTCAAGTGGAATCCGCTGACTTGGTGGCGCACCTGGCGCGACGCTCCACGGGCCGACATCCAGGAGTTGGCTGTGGCCTCGGCCGGTGTCCTAGCGTCCCACCTCGGCTACCTACTGGCCGACGAGGCGCGCCTCCTGCGCGTGCAGCGGGATCTCGTAGAATTCGTGCGGAGCCACGGTATTCGCCCGGTCGTCGGCGCTACGTTCCCGTTCGATGAGGTCGCCCAAGCCCACCGCTTCATGGAGTCACGGCGGAGCGTCGGGAAGATCGTTCTGAAGATGTAGAGCGACAGGGCCTGGTGGTCCCGTATGATCTACGCCCAGCCGCCCTCGTCTGAGGGCTCCGTGTCGGTGGGGAGCATCACGTCCTGGAGGAAAAAGGCCGATAGTTCTGCCCGACCCGCCAGCCCGGCCTTACGGTAGACCGACACCGCGTGCTGGCGAACGGTGCGTTCGCTCCGGTGCTTCGACTTTGCGATCCGCTTGAGACTGTACCCCTTGAGAAGGTCCATAGCGGTGTCCCTCTCGGCCG
>JBGMRK010000180.1:2580-4428 GCA_048061375.1 Longimicrobiales bacterium
ATCGAAGCCCACGAGGAGGCTGCCGAGAGGTTCCTCTGGTTGGGTGCCACATTACTCGTTCTGAGCAGCCTCGGGTTGGTGTCCGGTCGCATCGGCGGGACGGCACGGTGGGCCGGGGCGGCTGGATCCCTACTGTTGCTTGCGGCCGGTGTGCAGGTGGGCCATTCGGGGGGAGAACTCGTCTACAGGCATGGTGCGGCTGACGCTTACGTCGATTCCACGCCTGGAGCCAGGGAGACCCTGGGAGACGCGGGGCGGCGGGAACGCCGGGAGCGTCGGGACGACGATGGCCGCCATTGACCGTCGAACCCCCCGGGTGAGCCTACGGCTCGGGTCTCTCGGCCGTGCGCTCCCACTCGGCCATGAGATCGGTGACTTCGCTCTTGAGGTGGCCCCTCTCGGCCTCGAGAGTCTTCACCTCGTCCGGAGGTGTCTTCTCGTAGTAGGTAGGCTCGCAAAAAACCGCATCGATTTCCTCGAGGCGGGACTCCGCGACATCGATGCGGGCCATCAACTCCTCCTGGCGACGCTCCATTCGCTTGCGCTGCGCCGCCGCATCATCGCCTCGGGGCTTCTTGCTTGACTTGCCACGACCGGACCCGTCTGCGGCACCCTTGTTCTTTTTCTCCTTCTTCGCCTTGAGGACCACCCTGTCCGCGTCCAGGTGATCGTCGCCGCAGAAGTGCACGTATTCCTCGTAGGTGCCCTGGTAGTCTCGGATACCGTCGGGCAGAATCTCGACGACACGGGTGGCCAATTTGCTCACG
The DNA here is from genome assembly GCA_048061375.1 of Longimicrobiales bacterium. Lineage (GTDB taxonomy): Bacteria > Gemmatimonadota > Gemmatimonadetes > Longimicrobiales > Gaopeijiaceae > JACZXQ01. The sequence goes on from JBGMRK010000180.1 coordinate 3,348, forward strand.
AACCAGCGGTCGTGGGACACGAGGATGAGAGTGCCGGCATAGGTCTCGAGGGCCTCGACGAGCGCCTCGATCGACTCGAGGTCGAGGTGGTTCGTGGGCTCGTCCAAGACCAGGACGTTCGGTCGCCCGATACCCAGACGGCTGAATACCAACCGGGCGGCCTCACCTCCCGACAGAGTGCTCAGCCGCTTCTTAGCGTCGTCACCTGAGAAGAGCATGAGTGCCATTCGCCCGCGAACGAAGCCTATGTCCCTCTCGGGGCAGGCATCCCAGATCCACTGCTCAGCGGTTTGCCCCAAGGTGTCGAACTGGTCCTGATGGTCCTGGGCGAAGTATGCCGGGTAGGTTTCGTAACCCCATTCGACCTCGCCCCCATCCGCTTCAAGCTCGCCCATGACGATTTTAAGTAGCGTCGACTTCCCGATGCCGTTGGGTCCCATGATCGCCAGGCGGTCGCCCCGCCTTACGAGCAGGTCAACACCGTTCAGCACTTCGTTTTCGCCGAAGGCCTTCTTGACCCCCTCGATCTTGAGCACGTCGCGCCCGCTGTCTCGGATCTGCTCGAATCGGAAGGTCGGGTATCGGCGCGAGCTGGGGGCCAGCTCGACCAGACTCTCCGTTTTCTTCTCGATCATGCGGGCCTTGCTTTGCGCTTGCCGCGCTTTGCTGGCTTTGGCGCGGAACCGGTCCACGAACCTCTGGTGATGTGCGATGTCGCGCTCGCGGGCCGTGATCTCCTTCTCTCGCCGAGTCCGTTCGGACTGTTTTGCATTCAGAAAATCTGCGTAATTCCCGCGATAGAGCGTCACGGTCTCGTAGTCGACGTCGAGGATGTTCGTGGTGACGTTGTCGAGAAACCGGTGATCGTGCGAGATGACGAGTGCCGGTCCCGGGAAATCGCACAGGAACGTCTCGAGCCAGCGAATGGAGAGGATGTCGAGGTGGTTGGTCGGCTCGTCGAGTAGCAATACGTCGGGGGCGCTCGCCAGAACCTGCGCCAACAGTACGCGCAGCTTGAAGCCACCGGACAGCGTGGAGAGCGGCTCTCGGTGCACATCGGCTGGAAGGCCGAGGCCCTCCA
>JBGMRK010000181.1:0-4422 GCA_048061375.1 Longimicrobiales bacterium
CGACGCGGCCCAAAGGCTATGCTCCCGGTGACAAGGACACCGGGATTGTGAAGCCTAAGGGCACGTCCGCCATTCCGGCGCACCAGGGCATCGAGACGGTTCCACTCAGGGCGAGAAAACCCGAGTGGCTCAAGGTCCGGTCGCCCGGCGGTGAGAACTATGGGCGGCTGAAGCGGCTCATGCGGGGCGGATCGTTGCACACGGTGTGCGAGGAAGCCGGCTGCCCGAACATCGGCGAGTGCTGGGAGGCCGGCACGGCCACCTTCATGATCCTGGGCGATGTCTGCACCCGCGCGTGCAAGTACTGCGCGGTGGCGCACGGCATGCCCACGGAGCTCGACCTGGACGAGCCTCGTCGCGTGGCCGAGAGCGTTGAGGCGATGGGCCTCGAGCACGTGGTGGTGACCAGCGTGAACAGGGATGAACTCCCTGACGGTGGCGCGGGGATCTACGCGGAGACGATCCGACAGATTCACAATCGCCTGCCCGATTGCTCGGTCGAAGTGCTCATCCCGGACTTCAAGGGCGATGAAGATGCGTTGCGGACGGTGATGGAGGCGGGCCCGGCCATTCTGGGGCACAACCTGGAGACCGTCGAGCGGTTGCACCCCGAGGTCCGTCCCGGTGGCCGGTACTGGCGGTCGATCTCCTTCCTGGGTGCCGCCAAGCGCATCGACGAAACCATGCTCACCAAGACCGGCATCATCCTGGGCATGGGCGAGGAGGAAGCCGAGGTCCATCAGGCCATGCAGGATCTGCGCGAAGCGGCGGTGGACATCCTGACGCTCGGCCAGTATCTGCGACCCTCCGCAATGCACATCCCGGTCGCTCGTTGGGTCACGCCCGAGGAGTTTGCTCAGTGGAAGGTGGTCGGGGAGCGGGACTACGGCTTCAGGCACGTGGAGTCCGGCCCGCTGGTGCGATCGAGCTACCACGCGAAGGAGCAGGCCCGTCAGATCACGGCCGGTGGGCCCGGAAGGATCCGCGAGGTAATGGAGGCCGACTTGGCTGCGCCCGGGGAGGTGCCGCATCTCCAACTGATCCAGATCGAGGTCGGGCGATCGGGCGGCGCCGCCGATGCGGGGCTGTGCACCTGATGGAAGGGCGGGGCACCATGGCCGAGGCACAGGCCAAGAGCGACGGCCTGGGCGGGTTCTCGCGCGAGGAATTGCTGCACTTCCTCCGCCAGATGCTGCTCTACCGACGTTTCGAGGAGAAGGCTGAAGAGGCGTATGCCATAGGCAAGGTCGGCGGCTTCTGCCACCTGCACATCGGCCAGGAGGGAGTCGCGGCCGGAAGCATTCTTTCCCTCCGTGAGGACGACTACGCCATCAGCGCGTATCGAGAGCATACCCAGGCGCTGGCGAAGGGAGTGCCGCCCGAAGCAGTGATGGCCGAACTGTACGGAAAAGCGGCGGGCGCCTCGGGGGGCATGGGGGGGTCCATGCACATGTTCGGCGTGACCAAGGGCTTCATGGGTGGCCATGGGATCGTGGGAGCCCAGACCGCTCTTGCCCTGGGAATCGCGTGGGCCATCAAGTACCGGGGCCAGGACCGCGTGTGTGTCTGCTTCATCGGAGATGCGGCGGTAAACCAGGGTGCCTTCCACGAATCCATGAACATGGCGGCCATCTGGCAGTTGCCGGTCGTCTACGTGGTAGAGAACAACGACTACGGCATGGGCACGAAGTTCAGCCGCGTATCGCAGACTCCGATAGCCGAGAAATCGGCTGTCTATGGCATTCCGGCCACGATCGTGAATGGGCAGGATGTCATGGAGACCTACCGAACCTTCTCCGAGTTGTACGAGAAGGTCAGGGACGGTGGTGGCCCGCAGTTTGTGGACGCCCAGACCTACCGCTTCAAGGGCCACTCGATGTCCGACCCGGTGGCGGGCACCTATCGCTCCAAGGAAGAGGTCGCCGACAAGACGGAGAACGACGATCCGATCGCGATTCTCAAGGATCGCCTCATGGCGGCCGAATTGCTCACTCAGGCGGAGCTGGAGACGATGGATAGCGAGGTGCGGCAGGAGGTGCAGGCGGCCGCTGATTTCGCGGAGGCGGCGCCCGAGCCGGACCCTGCCACCCTGCATGAGCACGTGTACTCGGAGATCAACCCGAACGGACGCCTCTTCTTCGACGGACGGGATCGTGGAACTGACGTATAGAGAGGCGATAAACCAGGCGCTCACCGAGGAGATGGAGCGGGACGACTCCGTATTCCTGCTTGGCGAGGAGGTGGCTGAGTACGACGGCGCCTATAAGGTATCCAAGGGACTTCTCGATAGGTTCGGCGACATGCGTGTGGTCGACACACCCATCTCCGAGCTCGGATTCACCGGCTTGGGTGTGGGAGCCGCCATGGTCGGGCTGAGGCCGGTGGTCGAGTTCATGACCTTCAACTTCTCGCTGCTCGCACTTGATCAGGTCATCAACTCCGCGGCCAAGCTGCTCCACATGAGCGGAGGCCAGATCAACATCCCGATGGTCTTCCGCGGTCCCACAGGGGCGGCGCTTCAGCTCGGTGCCCAGCACTCGCAGGCGTGCGAGACCTGGTACGTGCACGCACCGGGAGTGAAGCTGGTCACGCCCGCGACTCCGGCCGACGCGAAGGGGCTCATGAAGGCCGCCATCAGGGACGACGATCCGGTGGCGTTCATGGAGGGCGAGCTACTTTACAACATCAAGGGCGAGGTGCCCGAAGACGACGACTTCGTGATTCCTCTGGGGGTGGCAGACCTCAAGCGGGAAGGAAGCGACGTCTCTATCATCACCCACGGAAAAATGGTGCACCTCTGCTTGCAGGCGGCGTCCCAGATGGCCAAGGACGGCATCGAGGCCGACGTGCTCGACCTACGCTCGCTGCGTCCCCTGGACGTCGAGGCGATGCTCGCGTCGGTGCATAAGACCAACCGGGCCATCTATGTCGAAGAGGGCTGGCCCTACCTCGGCGTCGGCGCCCAGATCGTCGCGATCCTCCAGGAGGAGGCGTTCGACGACCTGGACGCGCCCGTGCTGCGTGTTACCCAAGCGGACATCCCCATGCCGTACAACAAGAAGCTCGAAGCCATGGCCAAACCCACCGCATCCCAGGTTGTGGAAGCCTGCCACCGCGTGTTGTACAGGTAGCGCCGAGTATGGCGACCAAGGTTCATATGGAGGCGCTCTCCCCGACCATGGAGGAGGGGCAGGTCGTGAAGTGGCTCAAGTCCGAAGGTGATTCGGTCGTGTCCGGGGAGGTCCTGGCCGAGATCGAAACCGACAAGGCGACCATGGAGTTGGTCGCGCGCGGTGACGGGCTCCTTCGCAAAATCCTGGTGGGTGAGGGTGGAACGGCGCCCGTGGGCGACGTGATCGCGGTGATCGCTTCCGCGGAGGAGGATGTGTCCGAATTCGAGGGTGGTTCAGCGGGGGCTTCCGCCGTACCGCCGCCCGCGCCGGAAGCGACCGAAGCGACCGAAGCGACCGAGGTGGAGGCCGCCGCGCCTGCGGCGGAGGCCGCCGAAACCCTCGCCGCGCCCGAAGTGGACCGGGCAGCCAACGGGCGCATCAAGGCGTCGCCGGTGGCCCGCCGCTTGGCCGCGGAGGCGGGGTTGGACCTCGCGTCTGTGGCCGGATCGGGCCCGGGGGGCCGCATCGTCAAACAGGACGTGGAGGCGGCGCTCGAGGGCGGGGTGCCCACCGCGACCGCCCCGGCACGGCCGCCCGCACCCACTCCGGCTGTTCCCCCGGCATCCGATGCCGACTATGAGGACGTGCCGCTCACGCAGATGCGGAAGACGATCGCGCGGCGCCTCGTGGAATCGATTGGTCCGGTTCCGCACTTCTTCCTTACGGTCGACGTGGACATGACGCGCGCGCTGGAGGCTCGCCAGCGCATCAACGCCATGCTGGAGGCCGAGGGCCGCAAGACGTCGATCAACGACTTGATCATTCGCGCCACGGCCGCGGCGTTGAGGCGCCACCCGGACTGCAACGCCCACTGGATGGGCGACTCCGTGCGGCGCTTCAACAGGGTTCACATCGGGGTAGCGGTGGCCATCGATGACGGGCTCATCACGCCGGTGATTCGCGACGCGCACATGAAGGGTGTGGCGGACATCGGTGCTGAGGTCCGGGAGTTGGCCGGCCGCGCGCGCGAGAAGAAACTCATGCCCGACGAATACACGGGTGCGACGTTTTCCATATCGAATCTCGGCATGCTCGGTATTCATGAGTTCACGGCGGTGATCAATCCTCCGGAGGCCGGCATCCTGGCGGTGGGCGGTGTGGAGGATACACCGGTGGTGGTGGATGGCGAGATTCGGGTTCGGCCCCGTATGCGCATCACCATGAGTTGCGATCACCGGGTGATCGACGGCGCTCTGGGGGCTCGCTTTCTGGCGACCCTGCGCGGCATGCTCGAGGAGCCCGCCACCAT
>JBGMRK010000182.1:0-1557 GCA_048061375.1 Longimicrobiales bacterium
CTTACGGCCTCGATATCCCCATCATAAGCCCATTCGGCTCCGACCAGGGACGGCACCTCCAGCTTTCGCTCCAATGCGTAGTCCGTACCTCCCTCCCCCATCACCCCATGACATTTCCGGCACTCCGAAGCGAATACGCCCGCTCCCCTTAAGGCGTACTCTTCTTCGTCGTTCCACGCGATCGAGTCGAACAGCGCGGGCGAGTACAGCAGCGCCGCTTCCTCCACCCGCTCTTCGGGGGGCGGCGGAGGGAATTCGTGTTCGCCGCATCCGCTGAGCGGCACCCACGCGCCAAGTGCGACCGCAACCGCAAAGGGCCGTCCGATCATCGTGGCACCTCATCGGGAGACTCGGTCGAATCCGGCTCGATGGCGTGAATCAGGCTCGCTCCAGGCGCCGCCTTGCGGGCCATGTCCAGTGCGGAGTCCGCCGCGGCCTGGTTGCCCAGCGCAAGTTGCGCCATGTTCACGCCGAACCACGCGGCGGCGTTGTCGGGCATGCCTTCTGCCGCTGTAGTGTAATGCCTGAGCGCCTCTTCCAAGTCCTCATCCCGGAAAGCGGTGTTACCGCTGTCCACGTGCGCCACGACCTCTGGCGGCCAAGCCTCCCTCGCTTGCCACGCAGCCTGGGCGTCCACGGTCTCGGTTCGCTGGTCCTCAGGAATGCACCCCCACGTGAGCGTCGCGGCAGCGAGCACGCTGGGGACCAAAACTGCGTTACGCTTCATCTCTATCCACCTCCTGGAACGGTAATGTGACAGGCGAGACAGGTACGCGGGCTCTTCGCCCTGGCCCGGGCCGCATCGAACCCGGGACCGTGTGGATCAACCTGGAACGCACCGGTGGCGGAATGGCACTGGACACAGTCGGATTGCGCGTGACAGCTCGCGCAACTCTCCAAGGTCTGGCGCGCAGCCTGGCCATGCCGGAGCAGCCAGAGTGGTTCTGCGTCGTGGAAGCCCCTCCCCAGCCTTCCGGAGCTCTCGAATCCTTGTGCGATGTGGCACGTGCGGCAAAAAACCTGGGTGCTGTGGCAGTTCGCGCATTCGGCGCTCTGGGCGTATGCCTCCGAGGGATGGCGCATGACGAAGTTGTCGGGATGGAACTCGTTCGCCGTGGCAGCATCGTGGCACGACGTGCACGTTTCCTGCGTGTGGCACGTCTGGCACAGGGACTCATCGCTCCCGGCCAGCGCCTCATGGCCCCGCGAGAAGAACGGCGACTCGTGGGACACCGGCTCGTCCCGCACCAGGGCGGCACCGGGCGCTCTCACATCCGCCCTAGGGGTAAACTCGGCGAGCACGGACGGGCCCGGCGCCACATGGCATGATGTACAGTCGTCTCGAGTGTGGCAGGTCGTGCACTCGACGGCTGACGAAAAGGTCCCGTGTTCCTCCTCGAAGTCGGCCGACCCGTGGTCGTCGGGCACATCGTAACGGGCATCAGTGGCCGGTAACATCATGTCCGGAGGAGCCGGTGGGATGGACGGGATCGGGTCCAGTCTGGTGTTTACGTGACAGTCCAAACAGCGGTCACGGGTGTGGCAGGTCGCGCAGCG
>JBGMRK010000182.1:1657-4367 GCA_048061375.1 Longimicrobiales bacterium
TCGAGTCGAGTCCCGGGAAGAACCTCCAGGCTGGCCGAGGCACCGCTGCCCCACGCGACATTCTCTCCAACCCGGAATTCCTCAATCTGCTGGAAGGCCGTTAGCGATCCGGTCAGGTTGAGACGCTTGTCCGGGGCCCAGCGCACTGCCAGGTCACCTGTGTTGAGGAAGGCCCCGTTGCCCCACTCGATCCGGTAGGAGCCGTCCAGACGCCAAGCGCTGGAAGCCTGCCAGCTGCCACCGGCAGAGGCGCGCCAGGCATCGTCCTCGAGGGGGCTGAACACGACCGTGGCGCTCGCGTCTTGGTACTGCCTCAGACCGCCGGCGGCCCAAAGACCAAGGCCACTGCCAAGTGCCCAGCTCCCGCGGACCTCCGCCCCATGATAGCCCACCGGACTGAAGAAGCCCCATATGGTGGACAGGTCGAAGTAGGGAACATACCTGCGTCCCGTCAGCTCCAGGATGAAGGAAGCGTCCGACGGTAGATATTGAAGCGTGATGTGCGCCTTCCCCACTCGTTTCCAGGCCACGTCGTAATCCACCGAACCATTTATCCTGAGCGGTCGAAGCCCGCTGGTGCGGAGGTCCAGGGATGCCCGTTCGGACAGCAGGACCGCCGGGTCCGTGAAGACCTCGCGCTGGTAACGGAGCGCGATCGAACTTGCCCGTGGGAGCCCGATCTGGAGGGAGGTGCCGTACAGATAGGCGTCATCGTCGGGCACGAAGTCCTCGATCCCACGGAGTGCGTCGGAGATGGGCTCTCTCAGTCCCCGCGCCAGGCTGCGTCCCGCGAAGGCCTCGAGCCGAAGCCGGCCGGCGACCGCAGCCACGCTCCCACCGTCGAAGCTGGAAAAGCCGAGCCCGGACGTGTTCTCCATGCGTCCCAGCCGAACCCGTAGGGCTCCGCGTCGCAGTTGTGCGTACGCCAGCAGCGCGTCGAAGGCGTCGTCCTGGCGCGGCCAGATGAGCTCCCCTCCCGCGCGTGCACGCCCGCGAAGCAGCCCCGTGACGCTGAGGCCGCGAAGGCCTAAGCCCCACGCCGTGAACCCCAGATCCTCCGTGAGGGCGACCGTGCCCTGAACGGCAACAGGCCGGTAGTACGTGCAAGTCAGGCCCGTAACGCAGGTCACCGGGAAGCCATCGAACGACAGGCTGCCATCGGGCTGCCCCGTCACGAGTTCGAAGGCGACCGTATCCTGCCGGATGGGGCGCAGCTCCACGTAACGGGCGGTGCTCTGCAGCCATCCGCGGTAGCCCTGGGCGGCCAACGGCCGCACCACCCCAAGAGTCGCTACCAAGGCGAGGCCGGCCCCGAACCACAGGTGGCGCCCTTTCATCGCGCACGTCCCTTCGCCGCGGTAGGCCGTGGCAGCGTATGACAGCCCTCGCAGCCCACTTCCGAGTCCAGTTTGTGGTCGGTGTACTCCTCGTGGCACGCCAAGCAGAACGGTCGGGTCCTGGGCACCAGATCCAATGGGCTCTCTTCGTGGCAGCCCGACCCCGAGCAGCCGACGTGCACCTCAGCCGCGTGCGCCCCCTCAGGCGGCGCGACATGACACGTCGTGCATTCGCGTACCGGCTCGTGGTGGTCTTCGTGACAGCTCGAGCACGAGTAGGCTTCCGCGCTGAGCGTAAGGTCCTCCTGGTGGCAGGTGGCGCAGTCCGCTGCCTCATGGTCAGCGTGATCGAAGGGAAGATCGCGCACCACGCGATCGCCCACGTCGAACGCCATTTCGTGCGACCTCGTGAAGGGCGCCGTTGGGAAGTCGCCGGGCGTATGACACGCGGCACAGTCCGTGACCACCGGCTCCTCGTGGTGGCAGCTACGGCAATCGGTTACGGACGTGACGGTCACCCGGGCATGAACCTCCTCGCTCTCGTGGCAGGTGGCGCAGACGTCGCCGGTATGGTCGTCGTGCGAGAACGGGGCCTCGGGTGGGGAGGCGGTTCTGACCGCGGATCCCCGTTGAACCTCGGTGTGGCACGCCAGGCAGTCGGCTCCATCGACGTGGAAGTCGTGCGCGGAATGGCATGAGGAGCAGTCCTCCACCACGCCCGGCTCCAGTCCGTTGTGGAGCGGCGTCAGGTCAGTCACATCATCGTGGCACGAGGAGCTCACACACGTCGCGACGGCGTCTTCCGGCCGCGACTGATCGTGCGGATTATGGCATGAGGCGCACTCACCCTCGTGAGGGTCGTCGGGCGGAAGGTCGATCAACACGTTCATCTGATGGCAGCTCAGGCACGTGTCCTGATCGGGCCTCAAAGCCTGCGCGGGAGCCCCCGGCTCCGCGTCTCCGTAGACCGGTTTGCTGAATCCGTGGCACGCCGCGCATTGAATCGTGAAGTCGCCCATGCGCCCGAGCTCGATCTCCGTGTCCTCGTGGCAGCCAGACTGCCCGCAGGTCTGGTCGGTGGAGGTGAACTCATGCAAGGATGTGGAATGGCACCCCACACAGTTGAGTCCCTGGAGCACGGAGTCCTGGGACTCGAGGTGCACTCTGTGGCCCGCCGAGTTGACGATGAGCTCCCACTCCTCCGGGTTGCCCTCGATATGGCAGGCGGCGCATCGCTCGTTGGGGACCTCGGCGTGGGTTGTGAGTTCCTCGGGCTGCTCGATGATCTGGGTGAGCGCCATCTGGCTACGGCCAACCAGGTTGGGCTGGTGGCAGGCCTTGCATCCGAGACCTCGGTGCTCGCTCTGCGCGAA
>JBGMRK010000183.1:0-4361 GCA_048061375.1 Longimicrobiales bacterium
CTGAAGGACGACGGGCTCTTCCTCCTCCACACCATCGGCGGACTCCGGTCGGTGAGCACGACGGATCCCTGGATCGGACGCTACATATTCCCGAACTCCATGCTGCCCTCCGCAGCGCAGATCTCCAATGCGGTGGAGGGGAAGTTCGTCATCGAGGACTGGCACAGTTTCGGATCCGACTACGATCGGACCCTGATGTGCTGGCTGGAGCATTTCGAGGAGCATTGGCCGGAGCTGAAGCACCGGTACAACGAGCGATTCTACCGAATGTGGAGGTACTACCTTCTTTCCTGTGCCGGTTCGTTCAGGGCGAGGAAGAACCAGGTTTGGCAGATCGTCCTCTCCCCCCGCGGACTTCCGGGAGGGTACGTGGCTCCAAGGTGAGCGCGGTCGTCGTCACCGACAGCGAGTGACGCTCGATGAACGTGAACATCCTGTCATTGCCGGCCATCCTGGCGCTTTCAATCAACATCTCCGTGGCGTTGAGCGTGCTGGCGAACCGCCCGAAGGAGCTCGCATATCGGCTGATCTCCAGCTTCGTCCTTTCCTTCGCCGTATGGAACCTGGGCGAGATCATCCTCGTGAACGCCTCCACGGCTTCAACGGCTCGCTTGGGCACCCACTTTATCGACTTCGGCTTCTTCCTCGGCCCGGCGCTCTTTCTCCTCATCACCCTCAACTGGCCGCTCCACAGGAAGACGCCGTTCGCGCGCTGGCCTGCCGGCTTAGCCATCGTGGCCGCGCCGGTGGCGCTGCTCCTCATACCGCTGCCGGATCCTGTGATGTCCCCAATCCGGATCCGCGAGTTGGGGAACATCTACTTCCACTCCCTGTCCGCCCCGCGCTCCTGGGCATTCGATGCCCTCGTGGTGCTCAATGGCGGGTACGTCGCGTTCGGCGTTCGGAATCTCGTCCGTACGTACCGCCGCGCCCGGTTCCGGCGAGAACGCATCCAGTCGGCGCTGCTCCTGCTCGGCTTCGTCAGCATCGAGGCACTCGCCGCGGGGATCCCCGTCGTCCGTACGATCCTGCCCCGCCGGGACCTCTTCTTCCTCTCCACGGCCCTCTCCATTGCGATCAGCGGCTTCTTCGCCCTGGCGATCTGGCGATACCACCTTGTCAGCTTACATCGGCTGCTCCATCGCGGGCTCGTCTACTCGGCGCTCTCGGCCCTTGTTCTCGCGCTCTATTTCCTGCTCATACGGCACGCTGTCTTCGCCCTGGAGAGCGGCTTTGGGATCCGGGCCGCCGTGCCTCAAGCGCTCATCATCCTGGGTCTCATCATCCTCGTGAAGCCGGTTGAGGACAACATCAATCGCGGGATCGAGCGGCTCGCGTCATCGAGCCGGAAGCGACTGCGCGAGCAGATCGGAGAGTTGGGTGAAGAGCTGCTCCGGGACTCGAGCCTTCCGGAGTTTCTGGACCATGTGGAGAGTTCGTTGAAGTCCATTACCGGCGCGGCCCCGCTGGCCGTCTTCATCCGAGAGCCGGGCGGTGATGGATGGCTGACGCAGGCCGCCGGACAACCGACGCGGCCCGACTGGCCGGCGGATGGACCGGCGCTCCGTCGAATGCGTGCGAGCAACGAAGTGCTCGAGCTCGGAGAACTCGAGGCGGACGCCCCTGACGATCAGGTGCCGCGCACGCTCATGGACGCGGGCTTTCGTGAAGTCATCCCGCTCCGGGCGGCTGGGGCCCTGTCAGGCTTCGTTGCCCTGGGACCGAAAATCGACGGGCAGGGCTACACCCTGGAGGAACTCGAGGCGTTTCCCCTGTTCGCCGACGAGATCGCGATGGCCCTGTCTCGTACCGTCGCCCTCCAGGAGAGCCGGGCGAAGGAGGCGCGTCTCAAGCAGGCCGAGCGACTGGCTACGATGGGCCGGCTGGTGGCCGGGGTCGCTCACGAGATCCGCAATCCTCTGAATGTCATCTCCACTGCCGCACAGACGCTGCGAACGCGGGACTTACCCGAGCGCGAGCGCGCGGATCTGGCGCGCTTCATCGAAGAAGAGACCGACCAGTTGGCGATCCTGCTGAACGATTTCCTGAAGCTCGCCCGACCTCGCGCACCCGAACCTGCCCCAGGACAACTCCAGGGTCTGCTGAATTCCGTCGCCCACGCGGTCTCGTCCGCAGCGGCCCGGAGAGCCGTACGAGTGGTGGTAGCCGATGTCGAGGCCGAGGGCTCCGTGACGACCGATTTTCGGATGTTGGAGCGAGTCCTCCTCAACTTGGCGTACAACGCGGTCGGAGCGATGCCGGACGGCGGCACGCTCACCTTCAGGGTCGGCGTTGGGGTTCCCGGCCGGCTCACGCTCCAGGTGGAGGACACCGGCCGTGGGATCCCCGCGGATCTCCAGCCCCGAATCGGCGAGCCCTTCTTTACCACCAAGGAAGACGGCACTGGACTCGGTCTCCCGATCGCCCATGCGCTGATCGATGCTCTGAACGGCCATCTGAGTTTTCAGACCGGTCCGGGGGGGACCACGTTCGAAGTACAGGTTCCCATCGAGGAGGGAGGTGACGGATGGCCCCGAAGCCCGAGATCCTGATCGTGGATGACGACCGCCGAGCCCGCGCGGTCCTCGCGATGAACCTTCGGGAAAAGTGGACGGTCCACCTCGCCGCCGGCGGACGCGAGGCATTGGATCTTCTGGAGCACGCACCAATCGAGGTGATCCTGTCCGACCTCCGCATGCCCGAGGTGGATGGAATGTCGTTGTTGAAGAGGGCCCCGACGGTGTCACCGGATGTGGCCTTCATCATCATGACGGCCTATGGCACGATCGAGAATGCGGTCGCTGCGATGAGGGAAGGCGCGTTCGACTACATCCTCAAGCCCCTCAGGATCGGGGAGATCGAGATCGTCATCGAGCGGGCTCTGGACCACACCGCGCTGGTCAGGGAGAATCGTCGGCTGAAGGCCGCCCTGGACGAGGCGAGGGTGCTCCCCAACATCGTAACAGCCAACCCCGGCATGCGGAGGCTGCTCGAGAAGGTCCGGCTGGTGGCACCTAGCAACGCCTCCGTCCTCATCACGGGTGAGAGCGGCACGGGCAAGGAGCTCATCGCACGTGCGCTCCACGGGCTGAGCCTACGCAAAGACGGCCCGCTGGTGGACATCAACTGCGCGGCGGTCCCTCGGGAACTCCTGGAGAGCGAGCTGTTCGGCCACGAGAAGGGCGCGTTCACCGGGGCCGTGTCGCGAAAACGCGGGCGCCTCGAGGATGCCGACGGCGGCACGCTCTTTCTGGACGAGGTGGCGGAGTTCCCACCCGAGTTGCAGGCCAAGATCCTGCGGGTGCTGGAGACGGGCCTCTTCACCCGTGTGGGCGCCAACCGGGAGACCTCATCGGACTTCCGCGTGATCGCCGCTACCAACACCGATCTCGCCGATGCTCTTAGGCAGGGGCGCTTTCGGGAGGATCTTTTCTATCGGCTGAATGTGGTGGCGCTCAATCTGCCCTCGCTTCGCGAGCGACCCGAGGACATCCCCTTGCTGGTGCGTCACTTCCTCCGGAAACACCGCGGCGATTCACCGCAGACCGTCGACACCGTGACGCCCGCCGCCATGGAGGCACTGCGCCGACACCCGTGGCCGGGCAATGTACGGGAATTGGAGAACGCCGTTCTGCAGGGTGTAGTGCTCGCTGGTGACGGCGTACTGCGACCCGAACACCTACCGGATGTGGTGCGGGAAGCCGAGGCAGGGCGAATCGAGGTTCCCGCGCCTCGAACCAAACACGAACTCGCCGATGCCTGCGATCAAGCCCGGCGCGAGGTCGAGCGGCGGTTTCTGATGGCGGCGCTTCAGCGAAACGAGTGGAGCGTCACTCGAACCGCCACCGAAACCGGGTACAGCCGCCGGAACGTCCAGATCCTCATGCGCAAGCACGGGCTGGAGCGCGGCGCGACCGGTTGACGGGGCCTGCGTCACGCGTGGGGTGCGAAACCGGCTTGCTAGATGCGATGCCGCGTTTCGCACCCTGACGTCGCTTCCTCATGGACTCTCTCCGCGCGCTGGGCGTTCTCCCGAAGTCCGAGATGCGAAACGGTTTTGCGCACTGGAGACCTTGCCGGGAGGTGGGTCTTGTTACCCGATCGGACCGTAACGCCGTGTCATCCACGAACTTAGGCGACTAGGCCACAGTCTGGCACGCCGGTTGCTTTTCTCCTCCGTGGGCCGGATCGCCGGGAGTGGCGGCGCCATCACCGGCGATCCGGAGCGCGACCACTTTGGACATAAGGAGTCAGGCATGAACTGGAAAGCGTGGACGGTCGGAATCCTCGGGCTGTGGCTGGCGTTGACGGCCTTCCTCGCGCTCGGCCAGCAGGGGAACCTGTGGGACGACTTGATCGTG
>JBGMRK010000184.1:0-4354 GCA_048061375.1 Longimicrobiales bacterium
CGGAGCAGAAGCTGGTCGAGCCCACGTCGGGGAACACCGGGATGGGCTTGGCCATGATGTCCAATGCGAGGAGGTACTCGCTCACCACACCGTTGTCATCGGCAATCCCACTCGAGAAGCGCACGATGCTGCGGTTCTTCGGCGCGGACGTGATCGAGCTCGAGGACACCCTTTGCCCCGCACCCGGCGCTCCCGAAGGCGCGATCGCCAAAGCCAATGAGCTTGCCGAGGCCCCCGGCTTCCACATGCTCGATCAGTATCGGAACGAGGCCAATCCCGAGGCGCACTACAGGACCACGGGCCCGGAGATATGGCTTCAGACCGAGGGCGCGGTGACGCATTTCGTGGCCGGGCTCGGCACCTGCGGGACGATTACGGGGACCGGGCGGTTCCTGAAAGAGAAGAACGCCACCGTCAAGGTTCACGGCGTTCACCCGGAAGAGGGACACGACATCCCGGGGGTGCGGAGCCTTCGCCAGCTTCAGCAGACCGAGCTGTTCCGGCCCGACGAGTATGACGCGCTGGTCGAGGTGACCAACCAGGAGGCCTTCGACCTCTGCCTCCGGCTCAACCGTGAGGAAAGCATCACCGCCGGTCCGAGTTCCGCCATGGCCCTCTCCGGTGCCTTCGACCTGGTGCCGGACGAACCCGGTGTGCTCGCCGTGGTGATGTTTCCGGACAACGCCTTCAAGTACGCTTCGTCCGTGGTCAAGCACCTCCCCGAGTTGGGCTCGACCGCGGCCCCCAGTCAACGCGAGCGCATGATGGACGCGCTCGTCGAGAACGCGAGGGACACGCCGGGCCTTACCATCGAGGTCGGATCCGCCCACGAACTCGTCGAGACCGCGAATCCTGTGGTCGTCGACGTACGTGAGCCCGATGAATACATGGACGTGCGTATTCCGGGTGGGATTCTGATACCGCTGCAGGAGATGAGTGAGTACGTCGACCTGCTACCCGACGATCGGGAGACCCAGATCCTCGTGGTCTGCGCCACCGGGGTACGGTCTCTGTCCGGCGCTCTGTTCCTGGCTTCCTTGGGTTATCGGAACGTGCGCAGCATCAATGGCGGAACCACGGCGTGGGCGGAGGAGGGCTTCGAGGTCGCGCGTGGCTGACTTTCCTGAGGAACGTTACGAGTCTGGGCTCTCCGCTCCCGACGCGGGCCCGCGAGCCCCGTGACCGGAGGCCCTCTCCGATGTTAGGCCGCCCTCGAACAGCGCTGCTGCTCTACGCCGTCGCGATGGGTTATCTCGAGGCCGCGGTCGTCGTCTACCTTCGCGCCCTGTACTACCCCGAGGGATTCGCCTTCCCGCTGAAGCCCATGGACCCCGGAATCCTGGCCGTCGAGATCGGCCGGGAGGCCGCGACCGTCGTCATGATCTTCGCGGTCGCGTGGGCTGCGGCCCGCTCCGGCTGGCAGACGCTGACCGGCTTCGCTCTCATCTTCGGCGTGTGGGACATCGCGTATTACGCCGCACTGTGGATTCTGCTGGGCTGGCCGGCGTCTCTCTTCGAGCCGGATCTGCTCTTCCTCATCCCCGCTGTTTGGGTCGGGCCGGTGTGGGCCCCGTCGTTGATCGCACTCACCCTGGCGGCCGCCGCCTGGGCGCTCTGGCCGATGGATTACGGAGTCATTGCGCCACGCGCTTGGGAGTGGGCTCTGGTGGTGGCGGCGGCGGGCGTATTGGTCGCGACGTTCATCGTGCCGGCCACGCTGGCCGGGGTGACGCAATTGGGGGAGGACGTCTCACTGCCGGAGTTGAGCTACCCGTGGTGGGGATGGATCGTAGGAGAGTCCGCCGCCCTTTTCGTAGCGGTACGATGGTGGAATAGAGGACGGAGTACCGCTATCTACCGGGAACCGTAGCGAATAGACTTCCGCCACGACACGGCTCGATGGGAACACTCGGGTCGCGCTCCTGCTACAATCCATCGTGTGACGCAACACTTCGGTCCTCTCGTGCGTCCTACATGTGGAGTTCCGTCGCGGGTTTCCCCCTTCCGCGCGGTGCTTTCCCACCATAAAACCAGAGGTGCGATGATGCGGTCGGGATGGGTGGCTTACCTCTCAGGTCTCGTCGGTATTCTCACGGTCACGGTCATGGTCTCGGTGCCGGTCTCGGCGCAGGACGCGCCGCCGGACGATGACGATCTCATCAATCTATTCTTCGACTGCCAGACGATGGGCTGCTTCGACTTCGATTTTTTCCGACGCGAGGTCCCCTTCGTGAACTGGGTCCGCAACCGCGAAGACGCGGCGGTGCACGTCCTCGTCACCTCGCAGGGCACCGGAGGGGGCGGGCAGCGGTACACTCTCGCGTTCATCGGAAGAGACGACTTCGAGGGCGAGGACCTCGAGCTCACCGTGAGCACGGCTGGGGACGCGGTCCAAGACGAGCAGCGAAGAGCGGTCGTGGAGCGTCTGAAGGTCGGACTCGTTCGGTACGTGGCCGGGACTCCCGCGGCTGACGGACTGAGGGTCTCGCTTCCGGGGCTCGAGGCCGGGCCCGGCGGGCTGGAGCGGATGGGCGGTCTAGGTGGGCAGCGGGCGGCATCTCAGGAGGACGATCCATGGAACTTCTGGGTCTTCAGGGTGGGCGGCAACGCGCGGGCGAATGGTGAGTCGACCTCCTCCTCCTCGAACTATTCCGGGAGCTTGAGCGCGAACCGAACGACCGAGGAGTGGAAGTTCACGTTCTCGGCTCGGTACAGCCGCCGCGAGAGCAAATTCGACGTGGGCGATGACCAAACGGTCACGTCACTGATCGAAGATTGGTCCGCGACCAGTTTGCTGGTGAAGAGCCTGACACCGCAGTGGTCGCTCGGGATGCAGACGGGCACGGGGCGTTCCACTCGCCGCAACGAGGACTTCCGGTGGAACGTCTCCCCTGGTATCGAGTTCAACTTCTTCCCGTACTCGGAGTCGAGCCGCCGCTCGCTTACGCTCCAGGCCCTGATGAACGTGCGGCACTGGAACTACGAGTCGGAGACGATCTTCGGAGAGACCGAGGAGACCCGAGTCGCTGCGTCACTGACCGCCGCGATCAATCAGGTTCAGCCCTGGGGCCGGGCGAATGTCTCACTCACCGGTTCACAGTATCTCCACGACTCGAGCCTCTACCGGGTCTCGCTCGGCGGCTTCGTCCAGGTGCGTCTCTTCCGCGGGTTCTCCGTGAACGTGAGTGGGCGCTACTCCTGGATCCGCGATCAGCTCTTTCCGACGCTTGCCGACGCAACGACGGAGGAGATCCTCCTGCGCCAGCGGCAGCTCCAGACGAGCTTCAGCTACTCCACGTCGTTCGGGATCTCGTACCAGTTCGGTTCGATCTTCAACAACGTGGTGAACCCGCGCTTCGGCGGCGGAGACGGTTTCTTCTCCTTCATGTAGTAGCTGCGTCCAGGGCCTTTCGTCGTTCCATTCGGGCATGAGGTTGCCTGGCTTCCGGGGTCGGCCGGCTTCGCAGGCGTTCGACCCCACCGTGGCCGAGCACATCCTCGGCCACGCTTCGCGGGCTGCCCTCGGGCCGGGATGACCGGTTCTCCTTGTGGAAGTCGTCGTGTTCCATGCATGTTGCGCGCTGAATCGCATGTGGTCCCTCCAGTGAGTCCTCCTGTTGCGAGCGACTCCTTACTCCCCATCGACTGAGGTCATCGTGTCCGACGCCCGACAGACGTTTCAACTCCAGCGCGTGCTGCGGATCCGTGACGGGATGGCCGTCACGATCGGCATGGTCATCGGAGCGGGAATCCTCCGGACGCCGGGACTCATCGCGGGATACCTGGGTGACCCCTGGCTGATCCTCGGGATGTGGTTCTTCGGGGGCGTCGTGGTCGCGCTGTCCACGCTCGTCCTCGGCGAGATGGCCGCCGCCCTACCGGAAGCCGGCGGGAAGTACGTCTACGCCCGCCACGCCTGGGGCGACACCATGGGCTTCGTCGCGGGGTGGTCGGAGCTGCTCGTGACCCGAGGCTTCAGCGGGGCCGCGAAGGCGGTGGCGATCGCGGAGTACATCCGTATCCTGACCGGCGGCCGAGGCTCGATTCCGGTGACGGCGTTCGCGGTGTGCGTCGCGTTCTTCTTCCTGCACACCCGCGGGCTCAAGACGGGTCTGGTGTTCCAGAACGTGGCCACGGTAATCAAGGTCCTGATCGTCCTCGCCATCGCGGCCGCGGGGCTTTGGGCCGGCGACCTGGCCGGCCTCGCTCCGGCACCCACCTCCGCATCCGGCCCGACCGCCGGGCTGCTCGGCTTCGCGCTCGCGTACCAGTCGATTTCGTTCGCCTACTACGGTTGGGAGGACGCGGCCAAGATGGCGGAGGAGGTCAAGAATCCGGGGAGCGCGCTCCCCAA
>JBGMRK010000185.1:0-4353 GCA_048061375.1 Longimicrobiales bacterium
AACGCCTCCGCCCTCTCTGGGGTCTCGGCCTCCAAAGACAACTCGGCCAGCCGATGAAGAGCCCACCCTTCGCCGGCCCGATCTTCCGCTGCACGGCGCTTGTCCAGGCACTGTTGGTACCAATCGTAGGCCTGCGTAAAGTCATCCGACGCGCTGAACGATGCACCGAGGGCTGCTAGACTGTCCGCTTCCCGGGCCGCGTCCTCCACCGCCCGGTTGGATTCCAACGCCTCGAGAAGCACCGACCGCGCGTCGGTGTGGCGGCCGAGCTTTGTGAGCACGGCGCCCCACCCGTTCAGTACGACGCCCAGGCCGTCCGGCTTTTCGCCGCTTCGGAGGCACTTTGCCGTGGCCTCGTACTGGGAGCACGCTCCCTCCAGGTCTCCACTGTGCCAGGCAAGGATCGCCAGGCTGTTCCGAATCCGAGCCTCCGCCGCGTGGTCTCCCAGCGTGATGGCCATGTCCAGGGCCGCCGTCTGAAGCTCCCGAACGGTGTCCGTGTCCCCCGCGTGCAGCCGTGCTTCATGCTCAGCGGCCTCCAACGCCCCGCTCTGGTCACCCAAGGCGAGATGCACGTCCTTGGCCTGCCGCCACGCGGCAGAGGCGTCATCGGTCTGCGCGGTGGCCTCGTACGCCTTGGCAAGCTTGCCCATGGTCGCGGACAGCGTGGCGTCGGTCGCCAGCCGGCTCAGGATCGCGACGGCCTCTTCGTAGGGGGGTGGCGCGTCGGCGGCTCTACCGATGGTCATCAACGCGTCGGCCTGAAGGATCAAGGCGTGGGCCAGGTTGTCCGCCCGGCTGGCCCGGCGCGAAAGGAGGATGGCTTCCTCGTAGGCGGCGAGAGACTGGTCGGTCTGGCCTATCTCCAGGTGGATCGCCGCCATGGCCAGAAAGTGAAAGCTGTGTCGGATCGGCAGGTGGGACTCCGACGCCACCGCGGTCCCTTCGGCGAACGCCGCGATTGCCTCCTCTGGGCGGCCCATCGTACGAAGTAGATGACCCATGTAGTCGGAGGCCAACTCCTGGTCCGCCGGGTTCAACGTGGATTCCGCCAGGGCGCGGACCTCGTCCCCTATGGCCTGGGCTTCCTCCCATTCACCCAACTCCCGGCGTACCCGGCCGAGGTTCACCAAGTCGCGGAGCAGCACTTTCGGAGGTGCGGCCACGCGGTCGTGCTCCACCACCTCGGTCAGGGGAGCCAAGGCCTCGTCGTACAGGCCGAGGCGCCAGCAGAGGTGACCCGCGCCCCTGAGCGCCATCGCTCTCTCGTCGACGGCCTCACAGGCGTCGGCTACCTCGATGGCGGCGGCGAAGGCTTCTTGGGCAGCGTCCTGCCGGCCAAGCAGTGTGCACAACTCGCCTTGCCGAACCAGGACCGTCGCCCGCTCGGCCGTAGGCTTCTCCGGAACCAGGGTCAACAGCTCGTCGATCACGGCCTGCTGACGATCCCTGCGTCCCAGCGTCTCCAGGTGACGCTCCTCCTCCAGGAGAAGGCGGACCAGGGTCGCCCGGCGCTCCGAGTCCTCCCCCCCGCGATGCTCGACCCACTCATGGGTGCGGTCGAGTGAGTCCACAGCCGACTCGATGCGCCAAAGGCTGGCTGCCCGCTCGGCAGCGGCAAATCCGTACCGCACCGCCCGGTCCCAGTCCTCCGCGCAGGCGAAGTGGTTGGCGAGTTGTTCGGAAAACTCGCCCAGGCGGCCCTCGTAGATCGTCTCGATGGCCTCGCCCACCAACGCGTGCCGTTCTTTCCGCTGGCGCTCCAACAGGCTGTCGTAGGTCACGTCCAACGTGAGGGCGTGCTTGAAGCGGTAGGTGGGCTCCGGCACCAGGCTGGTGCGTTGGATCAGGCCCACACTTCGCAGCCCGTTGAGCACCCCCTCCAGGCGGGCCCGGGAAGGCACGACGCGGCCCAGGAGCTCGAGGCCGAACTGCCGGCCGATGACCGACGCGCTCCGGAGCACCTCCCTGGCTTCGGGATCGAGACGATCCAGCCGGGTCTTCAGCACGGCCTGCACGGTGTCGGGAATGGTCAGGCGATCGATCGAGTCGGCCAGCCGGGCCTCACCCTTCTCCAGCACGATGGCGTCGGTCTCGAGAAGCGTGTGGCAGAGCTCCTCGATGAAGAACGGGTTGCCCCCGGTCTTTTGGCCGATGCGCACGGCCAGTTCCTCCGGCACGTGTGCCCCCCCGAGAGAGGCCTCCATGACCTCCACCGCTGAGCTCGGGTCCAGCGGCGCCAGGTCCAAGTGGATCTGCCTCCGCGTCGACGTGCGCTCCGTATCGAGCTCGGGGCGGGCCGTGACGACGAGAAGCAAGGGGTACTCCGACACCATCTCGGCCAACTGGTCGAGCACGTCTCTGGATCCCCCGTCGGACCAGTGCCAGTCCTCCAATAGCAGCACTAGCGGCTGGTCCCGAGACCCCAGCGTAAACAACGAGACCAAGGCCTCGGCCAGCGCTGAGCGGAGGTCTTCTCCGGTCAGGTACTCGGGCAGGGCGTACTCATCGCTCTCGATGGACAACAGGTGAAGCAGCACGGGAAGGTAGATTTCGAGTTCGATGGCCAGGGACCGAGTTCGCTCCACGACATGGTCGTGCAGGTGTTCCGGCTCGCAGCGGGCCATCTCCAGCATGGCTTTCCCGCACTCGATGAACGGGACGAATGGGGTCAGCGCTCCGTGGGCCTGGCACCGGCCCTGGACGTAACGGAGGCTGTCATCGGCCAGTGTGGCTCGGAACTCGTGGAGGAGCCGGCTCTTTCCCACACCTGCGTCCCCCACCACCGAGACGACGCGGCCCGCGCCCGAGTTGGAGCCCTCGAGGGCCCGTATCAGCGTGTTCAACTCCTCGGTTCGCCCGACGAAACGGGTCAGGGTGCCCGGCCGCGACCCCTCGAGGCGGCTGTCTACTTCCGATTCCCCCAAGACCGCCAGGGGCGTCATGGGCGGCCCGTCCGGCGTCAGCGTGACCGGCGCTCGTTCCTCCGTCTCCACGAACGGCGCCACCGTTCGGCGCAGGTCGGGGAACACCAGAATCTCACCGAGCGCGGCGGTGGCGGCCAGGCGGAAAACATCTTTCCCCACCGTGCCGCCGACCCGGTATGGGCGTTCGCTCACCTCAGTGGCCCGGATCGCGACGTGCCCCGAGCCCACCGCGGAGCGCAACTGTACGCCCCCTCCTTTCGTCCGGTCCCCCTGGTGGATCTCATGAATCTCCAATGCCGCCCGAACGGCCCGAAGAGCATCGTCCTCATGGGCCACCGGCACACCGAACAGGGCGATCATCTGATGCTCCGAGAACTCGTTCAACACGCCCCCATAATCCTCGACCACTCCCTGCACGCGTGCTCGAAGCTGTGCCAACTCCTGGTCGACCGCCTCCGGCTCCAGCGTATCGAGCAGCGTCTCGAATCCGCTGATTCCACAAGCCAATACGGTGATGAGGCGGCGCTCCCCATCGGCCGGAAGGCTCGCCGTCGAGTCCAGGGGACTCGTGCTCTCCGGGTCGGCGATCAGTCGCTCCACGTCCTTGAGCAGACTCGCTGCGTCGGGATATCGCCGCGCAGGATCCTTGCGCAGGGCCCGCTCGACCAGTGCGGTCACGCCGGGAGACAGGCTCGGGACCAGTGCGTCGGGCGGCGTGGGCGTCTCGCTCAGGATCGAGTGGATGACGGCTTGGTCGGTTCCGCCTCGGAACGGCCGCTTGCCCGAGAGCATCTCGTAGAGCACGACACCGACGGACCAGACGTCGGTGCGGTTATCCGCGGTGTCGCCCCGGGTTTGCTCCGGGCTCATATACGACACAGTGCCCAGGCGAGATCCGGCCTGGGTGAGCTCACCCCCCATCATCTTGGCCAGCCCGAAGTCGACGATCTTGACGGTGCCGTCCGCAGTCAACATGAGGTTGGCCGGCTTGATGTCCCGATGGATGATGCCCCGCTCGGCCGCCCGAGCCAGCCCTCGGCTGGTCTGGGCCGTTATATCGAGGGCCTCTTCCACGCTGATCCGACCCCGGCCGATACGCCGCTGTAGTGTTTCGCCCTCGTAGTAGCTCATCGCGATGAACAGGCAGCCGTCTTCCGTCTCGCCGATTTCGTGGATCGTGCAGAGGTTTGGGTGGTCCAGGGACGCCGCGGCCTGGGCCTCCACCAGGAAGCGCTGTTTGGCTTCGGGGTCCGAGAGCAAATGGGTGGACAGGAACTTGAGTGCCACCGTCCTCCCGAGGCGCAAGTCCCGGGCCTTGTAGACCACGCCCATGCCTCCGCCGCCCAGCCTCTCCAGGATCTCGTAATGCAGAACGGTCTCGCCCTCCAGGTCCACCACCGAACGCACCTGGTCGATGAGGGGCGCC
>JBGMRK010000186.1:0-4344 GCA_048061375.1 Longimicrobiales bacterium
CCAAGCGGCGCTACATGGTCGTGCCGAACCAGCGTGAGGCCGAGATCACCATCCGGCAAGCGATTCGAGAACTGGTTCAGTTGAACGAACGTCACACGTATTCGTACGACCGCGAGAGCTTGATCGCGATGCTGGACGAAGCGTTGGAGGCTTCGGGGAGGTAACTCGGGCGTCTGATCCTTCGAGGAGTAGACGCACCCCTCAGGGGTCCGAATCACTGATAACCCACATGAATCCGATCCGGAAACAAGGTTCTTTACTTCGTCAAAAATGTAGCGCATCTTGGATTGGACCTATGGTTCGTCCGATACGACGTACATGTTCTAATTTGTTGTGGAACAAAGAGTTAGCTCGATAGAACTGCGGTGGCACGGCGCTTGCAAAACGTGCTGTCGAAGGCGAGTCTAATCTCCGAGCAGCAGAACTCGATTCGGAGGAAGAATACGGCGAATGTTACTCGAACCCGAGCTTGCTATGTGCACGACGAACCAGACCACACCGACCCGCGCCCGGGACAAGGGCCGCGCCGGGTTCGCCCTGGCCGCCGCTCTCGGCGTCCTCGTCCTGCTTTCCGTTTTGGTTGTGACGGTATTCGCGAACGCGATGGCGTCCTTCCGTTCCGGTATGACGGACCTGGGCAAGTCCCGTACTTACTACGCCGCCGAGGCCGGTGCCGAGTCCGCCATGGCGCAGCTTGCTGTCGCCCTCGAAGACGCTATCCTGGAGGCACAGGAGCTGAGCACGATCACCGCTCCCGATATCGCCGGCTTCACCTTCGACAGCTTCAGTGTCACTAAGATAGGATCCGTCACGACCGAGCGGATCACCGACGGGCCTTTCGCTGGTCTTTACTCACGCACGCAGGTCGTAGAGATCCACTCCGAGGCGGCAGACGTCGACCTGAACTCTTCAGCGGTCCTGGTCACCGCCAAGGCGCAGGCGATCCCGATCTTCCAGTTCGGTGTGTTCTACGATAAGGATCTGGAGATCACGAATGGACCGCGTCTTGAATTCGCCGGGTGGGTGCACTCGAACGGCAACATCTTCTTGAGCTCGAACAACCAGTTCTTCCAGGACCTGGTCACGACCCCGAACAACGTGTACCACGACCGGAAGGACAAGCATAGAGTCTTGCCCGGCGTGTGGATCGATGACGCGACGGCTACGAGCGTCCGGCTCGACTTCGACAGCCGGGACACCCCCAGCGCGAATGCGTTTCGGGCCAAGAGCGATGCTCGGTTCGACAACCGTCTCAAGACGAACGCCTACGGAGTCGATTCGCTGAAGGTGCCGCTACCCGAAGGAATGGACGCGATCACGGTCATGGAGGAGCGCAAGCTCACTGATGGCTCCCTCGAGAAGCAGGCCAAATTCGCGTGGAAGTCGGATTGGTACATCACGATCCCGCTCGACGCGATCACAAACCCCGCGACGGACCTCTGCACCGCGATGATCTCGGTGCGAAGCGCCGGCAAGACTCTGCCGAGCCAGGCGACGTGCAAGAACATTTTCAACCTCTCCTACGACAAGTGGTACGAGGGGCGCCAGAGGAACTACGTCGACGTCCTCGACATCGATCTCGGCCAGCTTTTCGCGTGGTCGGGCGCGGACGCCAGCCGGATCGCCAGCGTCCTCTACGTCAATTTCACCGGGAGCGCCGGTCAGGATCCCAAGGGGGACGGGACGTACCCGATCGTGCGGTTGGTCAACGGCACGACCATCGGAAATCCGATCACTATTGCGACGAAGCACCCGCTGTACGTGCAGAAGAACTTCAACACGGGCGTCTGGCAGCCCACGGCGCTCGTCGGTGACGCGATTTACTTCCTGTCGAATGCGTGGAACGACAATGATCACTTGGCGCCTACGGTCATCAAGCCGAACGCGTCGAGCACGACCGTGTACGCGGCCATCCTGGCCGGACACGCCGGTACGCCGTGTGACCACGAGGCACCCGGATGCGGCGCATCGAGTCCGTACGGCGGTGGTCTGGAGAACTTCCCGCGCTTCCTCGAGAGGTGGAGCGGCAAGACGTTCACGTACCGGGGCTCACTCGTGTCGCTGTCCTACGCCCAGCAGGCGACGGGCGCATGGAATGGTGGCTACTACAGCCCGCCCGCCCGGAACTGGGAGTTCGACATCCGCTTCGAGGACCCGGCCAACCTGCCGCCGGGGACCCCGGTGGTCGGCAACGTGATCCACACGGCCATCCGGCCGGTCTCCTAGCGGACTGCGAAATGCTCCCTCCCGTAACCAGCAGCAGCGACAGGCGCCCGCCCCGAGGCACGCAGGGCTTTTCGCTCGTCGAGCTCGTGGTGGTCGTGTCACTGATCGTAATCGTGACCGGAATCGTGGCCCCGCGCCTCCGGGTGAGCCCCATTCGCCGGGTCGAAGGCATGGCCCAGCAAATGGTGGCTCACTTGGAGTTGGCTCGAAGCCACTCCTTGGGCCGCCGACAGTTGACGCGCGTGGTCTTCGACGAGACCAATCGCACGTACACGGCCTACGTGGACGACGACCGAAATGGCACCATCGCAGAGATCGCCGCTGAGATGGATGCGTTCCCCGAATTTGGGAAGCGCGAGCTCGAGGAGTTCGTCGACTTCGGTCGCGGTAACGCCGCGTCGATCCCGGGCGATTCGTTGATGCTCGCCGTCACGCTCACGGACAACAAGCTCAACCTAAGCGTTCAGGGTATACCTGAGCCGTGGGGGACCATGGGAACCGTTTATCTCGTCCACCGGAGCGACAAGAACGCGGTCGCGGCGATCTCCATCGCCTCCTCGGGCTCGTTCAAGTCCTGGCGCTGGTGGCCAGCCGACGGGGAATGGCGATGATTACGCGAGGGAGACACGAACTCGCCGCCCGGCGGCCTAAGGCCGGCTTCAGCTTGATATCGGTGTTGGTGGCGATCGTGCTGCTTTCGGTCGGCATGCTGAGCATCTCACAGGTGCTCACGCAGTCGGTGTCGATGCAGACGATCATGTCCATGCGCATGACCGCGCTGGACGTGGCTCGCTCCTACATGGAGGAAGTAAGAAGCCGCGATCCGGTCACGCTTGGATCGGAAGCCGTGGTTACGGTGAACGACAGGGGAGCGGTAGACGCGACTGGCGTCTTCACACGCGAGCTCACGGTGAAAAGCGTGGCTCTTCACCTCAGCGAGGTCACTGTCACCGTCACGACGCGCCGGTCGACCCCAATCGTACTCGTGACCTGGGTCTATGATGGAGAGTACTAGAGTGGCCGAGCGTATTCCGGCGAGTCGCCAGGGTTTCACGCTGCTGGAGCTGCTGATCTCGCTCGTACTGTCCGTAGTGGTGCTGGGAGCTACTCTCAGCTTCGCGATTTCCGCCTTCCGCGGCTCCGAGGGTAACAAACTCCGCGAGGAGGTCTACCGGAGCGCCCGGTTCATCGGCATGAGCCTGGAGCGGGACATCCAAACCACAGGCGTAGGCATCAAGAGCGAGATTCGCTTCGGTACGTTGAGCACCTTCAACGACACGCTGGTCGTGCTCTACGTCCCGTGGACGCCGACGGCCGCTTATCCGTACGAGATCTCGCCGCCGCCCGGCGTCGACAATCCGCTCCTCCCCGGGGGAACGTGTGGCCCGTATTGCATAGACCTGAACACGGCTCCCGACGGCACCTTCGACCTGAAGCTGGGTGACATCGCTCGCTTGCAGATCAATGCCGAGCGGCGGGTGATCCTGATCACGGGCATCAACAACGTCGGCGGCAGAGTTGAAGTGACCTTCGCAGCCGACACGACGCTGCTTCATTACGAGGCGGCGTTCGCGGGGGGGGTGCAGTTGGATCGCTTCACCACGACTGTTCAGAAGCTCCAGCCGGTCGTCTACTACGTCGAGGGAGAGATCCTTTACCGCGCCGACCGGTTGGAGACCAACGGGAACCTGATGGGGTCACCTCTCGCCTACGGCGTGAAGTCCTGGATCACGAAGATGATCTTCATCGATCTGGACGAATACGCCGCGGCCGACCCGTACGACGTGGACTTCACGAACGACTTCGACGACATTCTCGGCGTTCGGATCACCGCGACATTAGGGACGAACCGTCCCGACGTTCGGGTGGCCGGCGGTGAAATCTTCACGCGGGACTACGAGTGGAAGCTGCTTCCGCGCAATCTGGCGTACGAGAGGAACCGTTAGCGATTCGCTACAAACGTTCGAGTTCCGCAACCTCCCACTCACCGATCCCCAGGTGCTCGCGAAGAGGTCTGACTATCGACCGCCACTTTTGGATCAGAGGTCGTCGCGATGCATGAGTTGCTGAGCAGGAATCTGTTTCTGGTCAAAGAGCACGTTGGCATGTTCAAGGCCG
>JBGMRK010000187.1:0-1058 GCA_048061375.1 Longimicrobiales bacterium
TGCACCGAACCAGGTCATCAGTCGTGCGGATTTCCCCAAGGCCGGCTCAACTCTCCGACTCGAGTAGCGGATGCTCTTCTCCGGCGCTGAGCTCCGCTCTTCGCGCGATTGCAACCGACGCCGGAGCGAACGTCCCTCCCAGCAGTCCGGTGAACGCGACCGCTCCCAGGATATCGGCCAAGGGCGCTTCTCCTAACCCGAACAATCCCATTGAGTTGAGCAGCAGGGGGACAGTCGCAGACCCCAGCACTCCCCAGATCGCGACACGGCGGAGTGAGAGGTCGAGGATGGTCTTTCGCCTTTCGCCCAGTGATAGGAGCGTAGCGAACCCGACTCCGGACACCGCCCCATAGAGACCCATGCCGAAAGCCCAGCCCAGGATCGGATTGGTCCAATCCCAGGCGCCGGGCGATACGAGCCCGAGCACCAGGCCGATGCCGGCGCCAATGACCCCCCATAGTGCGCCCCACGTGATGCCGACCCCGGCCAAGCCGCGAATCCTGTGTAGTAGATTGCTCATCGTATCTCCAGACCGGCGGGTTCCCAGTAGAACGGGCTCGTCTCTCCCTGCATCGATGGGTAGGGGTGCCAATCGGTAGCGTCGTTCAACGTCACTTGTTCCACCTGCTCAGCGTCGGTGCAGCTCCGGCAAACCTCATAGTTTTGGTCGGATGTCCCCCGTCAGGATAGACGCACACGGCAGCATGCCAGCCCTCTGGAGGGTGGCCCGGGATGCGGTGTTGGACGCATCGCAGCGGGCTGCCGGCACTTTGTCCATCTCGTTGCACGTTCGTTTGAGCTCCTGAACCAGGTAGCTGCCAAATCCACGACGGCGGTGGGGTTCGGCCACCTCCATGTAGATATCGCCATAGGGGGGATTGTAGTGGAAAAGGATGCCGCCTGTCGCGACGATCTCACCGCCACTCTCGATCATCCAGTCACCAAACCCCTCACCCCGGTGGCGAAACATGCGACCGTGGTCGCCCTCGGAAACCTTAGCGTACGTCGCCCCCGGAATGTCCAGGCTCGTCGTGAGCGCATCGGCGAAGAGGATCTTC
>JBGMRK010000187.1:1158-4341 GCA_048061375.1 Longimicrobiales bacterium
TGCTCGCCATGGGAGCCTTTGCTAGGGTCCGTTGCCTTCCTCTAGATTCTGGACCACGGCCCACCCGATCGCCTCGGTCATGCTCGCGGCTACGCCGGCCCGGACGATTGAGCCAAGCCCCGGCACGAACGCCGTCAGTAAGCGGGCCGACCCCTTTCCGAACACTTGACCCAGCGCGGCATAGCCGGCGGATTTGAGTGCCGCCGCCGATGGCCGAACCCCGTACACGGACGCTAATCTGAGCACGAGGATGGCCTGTATGGGGGCGATCAGAGCCGCATCCGGCCCGGGTATCGGCGATAGGAGGCCTACGGCCCCCGCGAGGGCTCCGGCGGTGTGTATGGCGGCTCGGGCTTGCTGGTTCTGCGAATCCATCGCTCCTCCGGCTCTTGTTCAGGATGACGCTACCATCTTAGACGGGCGAAACGGCTGAAGGGTTTCCGCCAGACGTGCCGCCGCGCTACTCGGCGTCGTCGCATCCTACGGTGCCCCTTCCGCCACCAGGCAGAGCAGCTCGTAGAGCAGTGTCGCCGCGACAAGCGAGGTCCCACCCGTCGGGTCGAACGGAGGAGCCACCTCGACCACGTCCGCGCCCATCAGCGGAATACCTCGCAGAGCCCGAAGAAGGGTGAGGCTCTCGATGGTCGTGAGGCCGCCTACTTCGGGCGTGCCGGTTCCGGGTGCAAAGGCCGGATCCAGGCTATCGATGTCGAACGACAGATAGGTAGGCCCATCTCCCACGACGCGACGAGCCTCCTCAGCCACCGCCACGACCCCAATCCGAGTCACCTCGTCCATGAAGATGACCCTCATGCCGGTCGCCTCCGAGTAATCCCACCCATCCATCGAATTCTGGGCTCCCCGAATTCCGATCTGAACCGTCCGGTTCGGGTCGATGAGGCCCTCCTCGACCGCACGACGGAAGGGGGCGCCGTGATTGATGCGCGATCCCATGAACTCGTCCCAGGTGTCGGTGTGGGCGTCGATGTGAATGAGGCCCACGGGGCGGCCGGAGGTCAGCCCCCGGAGGATCGGGAGCGTGACGGAGTGGTCGCCCCCGACGGCCAGCGTGACCACGCCCGCAGTCTTGAACCCGGCGAAAAACGACTCGATGTCCTTGTGGGCCGCCTCCAGTTCATACACCCGCGTGAAGGGCACGTCACCGCCGTCACCGACTCGACGCAGTTCATAGGGGTTCACGCGCGTGGTCGGATGGATGGTCCGCATCATGCTCGATGCGTTCCGTACCTCTCGCGGGCCGTGGCGGGCCCCCGGGCGATTCGTGACGGCCCCGTCGTACGGCACTCCAACCATCGCGATGTCGAAGTCTGAGAGGTCATCGATAATCGGCGCACGCATGAACGTCGCGATGTTCATGTACCGCGGAGCCGACCTCGCGTCTTGGCGACTACGAAACTCGCTATCAGTCATGTGGCCTCCCCTTCAGGCAAGAGTCTATATCCCATGTGCCGCTTTCCGCACGACCCAAGTCGTCATGGCGCGCAGATTCTGGACGTTCGTGGTCTTGATCGGATCCAGCAGCTGTCCACCCAGATCGGAGGTGATCTTCAGGAGGTAGTTCTCATCGACCAGGAAGCGGTCGCTACCGTCAGGTAGAAGGTGCCAGCGACCATGCTTCGGCGTGACTCGCGACTCGATGCCGATGGTCGATGCCAACCGTGCAAAGAGGATCCCGCCGGGGGCGAGCACTCGCCACATCTCCACGACCATCGCCTCGAACTGCTCCTCATCATCGGCGAAATGGAGAACGGCGCTGGAAATCACCACATCGAAGTAGCCATCGGCGAACGGCATGTCGCCGACGTGCCCCACGGAGAAGTTGGTGCTCGGTAGGTTTGGGGCGAACTCGGCCGCCCGAGCCCTGATCCGCTCGATCTGGTCGAGATCCGAGTCGATTCCGAAGACGTCGGCACCGCAGCGCATGAGGTAATGGACGTTCCGGCCTCCCCCACATCCCGCGTCGAGTATCGTCATCGAAGGCGTGATACGCCCTCTTAGCAGTTGATCGAAGAGGTAGATATCGATGCCACCGAACCGATCGTTCAGTTCATCGGGACCCCGTGGCGGATCAGGCGAAGACAAGCTCCGGTGCGTCCAGGTTACCGTCGCCGTCGGGACGACCAGTGAATGGCCTTGATCTTCCAGGTTCCATCCTCTCGCGCCAACACCACGAGCTCGGCACCCTGAGAGTTGATCTCGCGGTCACCCATTTGGCCCTGCGTAACGCTGGTCGAGTAAGCCCAAGCCACGTCGCCCCGAACGCTGACCTCTATGTCTCCACGCTCTCGCCGCACCGCCCGCGCAAAACGTATGTCACCGGCAAGATGTTCCGAACGGTAACCCTCCTTGTCTTGGACGCCACCGCTCTCGAGGATGACCACGTCATCGGCGAGTATGCCCAGGGCGGAAACCGAATCGCCCTCGGCCACGGCCGCGTGAAAGGCATGGACCACTGCCGCCACCTGTTCCTCAGGAGCTTGTTGGGCCGATGCGCTCGCCCCTCCCACCAGCGTAGCGATCAAGACGGCACACAGTGCGGTGACGATTCGGCGATCGGTCGTTTCCATCAGCTTGTCCTCCGGCTTGAAAGTCCGCTCCCGCGTCGGGCAGCATCGGATCGACAATCTCGACGAGTATATCGAGAGGGCAAGGGGCTCATCCTACGTCCCCCACAAAGAGAACGGGCCGCCCCGAGAACTCGGGACGGCCCGAAGGCCTCGAAAGAATTCGAGTGGGATTTAGACCGGAACGACGTTCTCCGCCGCGGGGCCCTTCTCTCCCTGTACAATCTCGAACTCCACCTGGGCTCCCTCAGCGAGGCTCTTGAAGCCCTCCGTCTGAATCGCGCTGTGATGGACGAAGCAGTCCTTGCTGCCGTCCTCAGGCGTGATGAACCCAAAACCTTTTTGGTCGTTAAACCACTTCACTGTTCCCCTGGTACGCATCTATTGCGCTCCTTGGTTGTGCGAGTCGGAGCTACGATGATACGTACTGCCCGACTGCTCGAAATGCGCGGAACGTCCGCGCTTTGCGTGACCGTCCTGGCCACAAAAAAAAGACACCGGCCTCCAAGAACGAGACCGCCGCCCTCATAAGAACCTGAGCACCCCTTCGGTGCCAACGCATCACCTTGGCGAAATCCGCCCATGCTGTCAACCGGCA
>JBGMRK010000188.1:0-2264 GCA_048061375.1 Longimicrobiales bacterium
GTGGCTCCCTCCGCGATCTGGATCTGGCCGGCCCGCCAGACCACCACTCCGGCGGCGAGCAGCCAGCCGGCCAGGAGTGTTCTGCGCCTGAACGTGAGGCGTCGGTCCGCCCGGGTGGCCTTCTTCACCTCGGCGCTCCGGGCAGAATAACGATGTCTTCCGCCCCAGCCGTCTTCATGCCGAGGCGCTCACGGGTCTCCAAAACCACCCGCCCATAGCTCTCGAGATGCTGGATGTGGCGCTGCAACTCCGTCAATTCGGCCTCCGCGAGCGAGATTTCCCGGTTCAGGCTCTCGCTCAGCGCCAGGGCCTCCAGCGTCCGGCTTCGGCGCCAGACGACCACGCTCAACGCGGCCAGGAGGAGGACCATGGACGCGGCGAACCAAATCGCTGCCTCCGACCGGGATCGCCGCCTCATGCCGCTTCCATCTTCGTCCAAGCCCGGAGCCGTGCGCTCCTGGACCTCGGGTTGGATAGGACTTCGGCGTCGGTCGGGCGCAAGGGCTTCGACGTCAGAGTCCGGCCGAGCGACCTGCCGCGGCAGACACATATCGGGAGCTTCGGGGGGCAGACGCAGGAAGCGCTCCACTCACGAAACGCCCGTTTGACCGCCCGGTCTTCGAGCGAGTGATAGGATATGACCACCAGCGTGCCCCCATCCGAGAGCAGTCCCCTGATGCTGGGCAACGCCAGCTCCAACGCCTCGAGCTCCCCGTTCACCGCGATTCTGACCGCCTGGAAGATCCGCGCCTTGTCGCGTTGGGAGGGCGCCCGTTCCAGTGTGGTCGATAGCGCCGCGACCAAGTCGTCACTGGTCGCGAACGAATGCCGATCCCGGCGTCGCACGATCTCTCTCGCCAGGCGGGCCGCACGTGGTTCCTCGCCGTACTGGCGGAAGATCGTTCGAAGGCGTTCGACATCGGCCTCGTTCAGTAGGTCCGCGGCGGTGGGAACGTCGTCCGCATCCGCCGACATGCGCATGTCGAGCGGCACACCGCGCCGGAACGCGAATCCGCGGCCATCTTCGTCGAGTTGGTGCGAGCTCACGCCGAGATCGAGGAGCGCACCCGCGAAGGATCCCGGGGCGTCTTCCACCAGGGTCTGCGCTACCGCATCGAACGATCCCTCGATGAACCGAATCCGGTAGGCGAGATCATCGAGGGAGCCGGCAGCCTCGCTCAACGCCCGTGCGTCGCGGTCCACCGCGACCACGCTGCATCCACCGCATGCTTCCAGGATGCGACGGGTATGCCCTCCGCCGCCTACGGTCGCGTCCAGGTAGACGCCGGTCCCGGACGGGTCCAGGAGCTCGAGAACCTGCCCGGCCATCACTGGCTCGTGGAAGTGGTCGGTCACAACTCCCTCGGGTGTTAGAGCGGTCAGCGTCACAGGCTATCCGAAGATCTGGCTCGCAAAGCCGTCGAACGCCCCCGTGCGCCCTTCCAGGGCGGTCTCGAAGGCCGTCGGGTCCCAGAGCTCGATGCGATCGATGTTCCCGATCAGGAGGACGCTCCCATCCAACCCGCCCGCCTCTTGCAGCCAAGACGGAATCAGGATCCTGCCCTGCTTGTCCGGACGCACCTCGACGGCGCTCGCCGTGATCGAGAGAACCTCACGCCACGCCTCGGGCTCGGTGCGGCGAAACGTCAACAGTCGTTCCTGGATGGCGGACCAGACCGACATGGGAAAAAGCGTCAGGGCGGGTGCCTTCCACTGGAGCAGGACGAAGCAGTCAGCCTCGGATTCACGACGGAACGCCGAGGGGAGGCTGACCCGCCCCTTCTGGTCCAGCTGATACTCGTACCTGCCCAGGAAACTCGTCACGTCGTGGTATATAGTGGGTTAAGATGGTGAATAGTGGTGACCATTGGACCGAAGATACGCCCGGGTGGCAGGTACAGCAAGGTTTTTTTGGAGAAAGGATTTTCGGTTTTTGTTTGGCTGTGCGCTAGGGAAAAAACCTATGATAGATGGTGCCACACAAGGACAAACGGCGAAACGGCGCAGTGCCTTGATGCGACAGGAACTACCAAAAAACCGAATGGACTTCTTAGTAGTTCCGCCTAAAATCGGGTAGGGCACGGTCGCGACACATGGTCGCGACCGTCACCCTCCCACACCACCGGACGTACGGTTCCGTATCCGGCGGTTCACAGGCTGCACTTAAGTCTTCGTTGCTCGTGGAGCAAGTTCACGAGTCCCATCTGGCTCAGCACACTGTTCGGTACGGCCTGGTTCATATGACTCGCACCCGCGTTCCACCA
>JBGMRK010000188.1:2274-4323 GCA_048061375.1 Longimicrobiales bacterium
ATGCGACAGGAACTACCAAAAAACCGAATGGACTTCTTGGTAGTTCCGCCTAAATGAGAAAAAGCGCCGCGGGGCCCGAAGTCCCGCGGCGCTTTCGCTCAGCTCGAGAAAGCCTGGGCTCAGCGACCCCGCTTGATGAGCGCTTCCTGGATGTCGATATACGTGGTGGTCGCGCTGACGAACGTGTTGTAGTCGATCTGGGGCTGCCGGTCGGCGTAAGCCTTCGACCGCCTGAAGAGCCGGAGCGCCTCCTGGAAGACCGGAAGTGAACGGTTGGCGGAAGCCACCGTTTCAGGCCCCTGCATGGCAATCCCGCGATTGTAGAGCCCGAAAGCGTGCCAGAAGTCCAGCTCCTGCCTCTTGGTCTGGCCGACGTCGAAGCCCTTGGCGAGCTGAACCAACTCGACGAAGCGAGGATAATTCTTTTGCGACGGTGCCACGTAGCGCGAGTGGGCACTCGCAAAGATCATTTGGGCAGCGTCGTCCGGGCTTGCTCCGTACTCTACAGCCTTGCCGAGGACCGGTACCGCGTCATCGAAGCGGCCGGACCCGATCAGCCAACTCGCCATCCTGAGGTACAAGGACGGCCAGTCCGGATCGATCGCCTCGAGAGAGCTGAGCGCGGCGAGGGCATCGTCGATCCGACCATTCTTCTGGAGCGCGTCGGCGTACACAGCCCAGAGGGAAGCCTCACCACCATGCGTCTGTAGCGCACCGCCGAGGAATTCCACCGCCTCGTCCACCTCGTCCAACTGAAGGTATGCGGCCCCGACGTTCCGAACCTGGGACACGAGAGCTTCCTCACCCTTCTCCTCGAACACACGCTCGTACGCGCTGATGGCCTTGTGGTAGAGCTCAACCAGCTCGGGGCCCAACTCGGCGTCTGGGTCCATCTCTCGCCGGATCTCCTCGGCGGCGGCGAAAGCGAAGTTCCCGTACTGCTGGTAGAGATCGATATTCCCCGAATCGAGTTCGATGCCCTCCTCGATGAGCTCCATGCCACCGAGGGGATCGCCTTCCTGCGCCAGGCCAAAAGCCACGTTCATGCGTACGGTGGCGTTGGTCGGGTCGAGCTCGAGGTAGTCGCGATAATACCCCCGGGCCCGCTCTTTCTGGTCGAGCTGGACCGCGAGGTAGCCCCCGAGAAGGAGAGCGTTTTCGTGGAAGGGGGTGGCGTCGAGAATGCGCGTCACTTCCTCGAGCGCCTCCGCATACCGCTCCAGTCGGCGCAACACGCTCGCGCGCACATAACGCACGGAAATCGCGCCGGGGTTCAGTTCGAGCGCGATATCGCAGTTCTCGATCGCGCTTTCCCACTGCTGGCTGGCCGCATAATCGCCGCAGAATTGAGCCCTCCGGTTTTGCTCCACGAACAACGTGAACGCCTCGACGATTTGTTGAGCCGCGGCGGCCTGCTGCTTGTCGGCAGACTGAATGGGATCGACATCGAAAGCCTCGCCGTTTTCAACAGCGATGAACTTGATGCTCGACACCGTGTAGGCGGATTTATCGCCCGAGTATTCGGCGCACAGGACCACCTGGTAATTCCCCTGCTGCGCCAACTGCCTGGAGCGCACGCAGTCCAGGTCCTGCATCTTTAGTCCGAACCTCTTGAGGTCGTCCTTGATGTCACCCTTTTCGACGGCGACGTGCGTATTCAGGTCGCTGATCAACTCCCTCAGCTCTTCGGCAAGCTTCTCCCCAAACTTCTTGTCGCCGCCCGCGGTATTGCGAAAATCGGGTACCAACACGCGAAACCGGCCGCTTACGGCCTGCTGCGCCCGAGCCTGCGCCGCACCGAAAGCCGTGGCAGCCATTACGGCCGCAACAGCAGTGAGCGTTACGAGCCTCGGACTGTGCCGTCCAGTCATTCCATCCACCTGGGTCTCTCCCAAAAAAAAGACACGGGCCACGAAGCCTGACGAGCCTCGTACCCGAAGCCTACGATCTACTAAACCATCCGCGGTTTGATGGGTCCACAGCGTTTGAAACTTATTGAACGCTCGACCCCGGTCAACCGCCAACTAACGACACGGTAGTCTCCACCTC
>JBGMRK010000189.1:0-4193 GCA_048061375.1 Longimicrobiales bacterium
CTTCGTCGGATTCCGCAGCCTCCTCTTCAGGCTCGGCCTCGGCTTCGTCGGATTCCGTAGCCGCTTGCTCGGGCTCAGCCGCGGCTTCTTCGGACTCCGCAGAATCCGCGTAGTCCTCCGCGCTTTCGTCGTCTGGATCGGGCTTCGGAGGCCGGGGAGGCTTCTTCTCGGGTGTCGAGGTGATCTCCAACACGATGCGGCGGTTGGCGGCATCGGACTCGATCACCTTGAGCTCGACGGCGTCACCGGCCTCGTAATAGTCCTCCGGTTCCGCCTCTTCTTCCGGCATGTTGGCGTGCGACGCCGGGACGAATCCTTCGATGTCGTCGCCGAGGTCGACCACCACACCTTTGTCCTGCACGCGGACGACCGAACCGGCCTGCTCCACGCCTGCCGTGAACCGCTCCGAGATCTCCGGCCACGGATCGTCCTGCATTTGTTTGAGTCCGAGCGAGATGCGTTTGTTCTCGGCATCCACGTCGAGAACGATGACCTCGACCTCTTCCCCCTTCTGGACCACTTCGGAGGGGTGCTCCACGCGCTTCGTCCAACTCATGTCCGAAACGTGCACTAACCCGTCGATCCCGGGCTCGATCTCGACGAAGGCGCCGAACGAGGTGAGATTGCGGACCGTGCCCGCGAGTTTCGTACCGGTCGGGTATTTGGCCGGTAGCCCGAGCCACGGATCCTCCTCGATCTGCTTTATCCCCAGCGAGATCTTCTCGTCCGAGGGATCGACCTTGAGTACCACTGCCTCGATCTCGTCACCGATGGTCACGAGCTTGGAGGGGTGTCGGATGTTACGCGTCCACGACATTTCCGAGATATGGACCAGGCCCTCGACACCCTTTTCGAGCTCGACGAACGCGCCGTAGTTAGTGATCGACACCACCCTACCACGGACACGCGAGCCGACCGGATACTTCTTGTCGATGTCGGTCCACGGGTACGGGAGAAGCTGCTTGAGTCCGAGCGAAATCCGCTCGCGGTCCCAATCGATATCGAGCACCTTCACGTCGATTGTGTGGGCGATCTCGACGACTTCGGAGGGATGCCCAACGCGACCCCAGGACATATCCGTGATATGGAGGAGTCCGTCCAGGCCGCCGAGGTCGATGAAGGCACCGAAATCTGTGACGTTCTTCACGATACCCTCTCGGACCTGCCCGACCAGGAGCTCCCGAACCAGAGTCTCCTTTTTCTTCTCGCGCTCGGCCTCGAGAATCACCCGGCGCGAAACGACGATGTTGCGACGCCGCTTGTTCAGCTTGATGATCTGGAAATCGTACGTCTGTCCCAGCAGATCCTCGATGTTCGGGACCCGACGGAGGGCGATCTGCGACCCGGGTAGGAAAGCGTCGACACCCATGATATCGACGGTGACTCCACCCTTGATCTTGCGCGAAAGGATGCCCTTGACCGGCTCGTCGGCTTCGTGGGCCTCTTTGATCTTCTCCCAGACTCGGAGGAAGTCCGCCTTCTTCTTGGAGAGGACGACGATTCCGTCATCGTCTTCCAGGCTCTCGAGGAGCACCTCGACTTCTTGTCCGGCTTCAATTTCGCCCGGCTCCTTGAATTCATCCAAGGCGACGGAGCCTTCGCTCTTGAACCCGAACTCCAGGATCACCACCGACTCCTCGACCCGGAGGACTTTGGCCCGAACGATCTCGCCTTCGCGAATCTCGCCCATGACGTCTTGGTGATCGGCGAGTATCTGCTCGAAGTCTTCGCGTGAGACATCGAGCACCTCTTCCCCATACGTGTCCATCAGCAGCTCGGGTGAGATGCCTGAACCGTTGGACGCCGGCGCCATAGCTTGGACGGCTGGTTCGGTCTCGATCTCGTCGTTGTCGGGGGTATCCGCCGAGGGGGCGTCAGCGGTGATGTCGGGGTCCTGGATCTCTTCGTTCGTGTCGCTCATGGTTGCCTGAATTTCCGCCCAGTCGGACGAAAACCTTATACGCCAGGTGGCTGCCGGCCGCACCCGCGTTGGGTCAAGGTGACAAAAAAGGCCGGAGGAGGCTCGGGCTCCCCGTGGCCGTTTGGCGATCTGCCGGTTTCTCCGCACCGGCGGAGGCCTAGCAAGAGCAAGCTACCGGGACCCCCCTACTCGGTCAAGTCAATGACCCGCTTCAAGATGGCCCGAACTTGGTCTTCGAAGTCGAGGTCAGTCGTGTCGATCTCGAAAGCGCCTTCCGGCCGGCGTAACGGAGACAATTCCCGCTCGCTGTCGATGACGTCGCGTGCATAGATTCGGGCCGCTTCGGCCTCCACCTCGGAGTCGGCGGGATCAACGCCGGTATCCTGAAAAAGGCGTCGCCGAGCTCGCTGCTCGAGGCTGGCCACCAGGAAGACCTTGAGTTCCGCCTCCGGGAATACGACGGAGCCCATGTCTCGGCCATCCGCGACGAGAGCTCCATGGAGGCCGAGGTCCCGCTGGATGTCCAGCAGCCAAGTCCGAACCGCCCCGAGCTTGGCCACCGCCGGCACATCTCGCGTAACCTCCGGCGTTCGCAGCTCCTCGCCGAGAATGGTGTCCCCCAAATAGATATCGACCCGGCCAACGGATACTCCGGCACGCACGCCAAGGGCAGCAAGGTCGTCGGACGTAAGATTGGGCCAGTCGGACTCTGGGATGCCGGCCTCCAGCAGAGCGTACGTCAAGGCTCTGTAGAGTGCCCCGGAATCGAGATGCCTATACCCGAGGCGTTCGGCGATCGCCTTCGCCGTGGTGGTCTTCCCCGAGCCCGCAGGGCCGTCCACCGTGATGATAAGATGGGTCTTTGGAGTCTCGCGCATGGCGCCCCGCCCGTCGGTGTCAGGCCAACCCGGCTCGTGAGACGACGCCGTCCAGAGCCTTCCAGAATCCCGGAAAACTCACGTCCACGATGTCGGGGTTCCGTATGGTGATGTCGTTTCCCGGGAGTGCTCCCAGGATCGCGAAAGCCATTGCAATCCGGTGATCGTGATAGGCGTCCACCTCCCCTCGGACCGGACCGTCCGTGCCCTCGATCTCCAGGCCGTCGTCGAGTTCCTCCACATTCAGCCCAAGGGACCGGAAGTTCTCCACGAGGGCGGTGATGCGGTCCGATTCCTTCAAGCGCAATTCGCGCGCACCGGTGACTCGGGTCAAGCCTTCGGCACGCGACGCGGCTACCGCGAGAATCGGAATCTCATCCAAGATCGTGGGAGTGTCCTTCTCGCCGAGTTCGATGCCCTTGAGAAGAGTGGGTCTCACGGTGAGATCACCTACCGGCTCCGCGGCCGCGTCGGGGAGGACATCGTACGAGGCGGTAAGGTCGCGAGGAGACGCGCCCATGCGTGCCAAGGCTCCCAACATGCCGGTGCGAGTCGGGTTCAGTCCCACCTTGCGTACGGTCAATTCCGGACCGGCTCCACCAAGAAGGCCCAGCACGAGAAAGAAAGCTGCCGAAGAGAAGTCGGACGGTACCGCGAAATCGAGAGGCGCGATCCTTTCCGGGGGGTCGCGTAATTCCACCTGCCACCACCCGTCGACCTCATGGCTGTTCACCGTTGCTCCGACCATCGAGAGCATGCGCTCCGTGTGATCTCGCGACGCGCGTGGCTCCGAGACGACCGTAGGAGCTCCCCCCGTCAGGCCGGCGAACAAAAGCGCACTCTTCACCTGAGCGCTTCCAACCGGAGACTCGTGCTGCAAAGGCTTGAGCCGGGCACCGGTGATCTCGACGGGCAGTCGGTCGAACTCTCCCAGCTCCCTGATCGTGGCCCCCATCTTGGAAAGCGGCTCTGTCACCCTTCGCATCGGCCGACTACAGAGAGATGCGTCGCCCGTGAGCGTGGCCGTTAGGGGCTGCCCCGCCAAGACGCCCATCATGAGGCGAGCGCCCGTACCACTGTTCCCGAAGTCCAGATCTCGCTCGGGAGATTCGAGTCCGGTGAGCCCCACCCCACGCACACGAAGCGCGCTCCCGTCTTCGGGCGGAGGCGGAACATCAGCACCGAGGGCACGAAGGACCCAGGCAGTGGACTGCGGATCCTTCCCCGGCAAGAGTCCCGTGAGCCGGCTTTCACCCTTGGCAAGCGCCGCGAGGATGAGGGCCCGCTGAGTGATCGACTTATCTCCCGGCAGCAGGATTTCACTCATCCGCTCTCTTTCCACTCCTTCGTTCGTGCCATCAACGCCGCGATTGCTGACACATTTCCGGATTCCA
>JBGMRK010000190.1:0-1449 GCA_048061375.1 Longimicrobiales bacterium
CCCGTCCTCGATGAATCCGCGACCGGGGGCGGCTTCGTCCCGTCCAGCGTTCCCCCGTCCGGGAAGCTCACATCGGTCACTCCGAGGACCTGCGCCAAGGCCGGGCGGGCTAGGGGCGGGTCGATCGCCAGCCACAGCAGTTCGTCGTCCCGGGCAAAGAAGAAGTGGACCTGGCCTTGACCGAGCACCATGTGGATCTGACTGCCTCCTGCCTCGAATTGCGTGTGGTGCTCGAACTCATCGCTCCCCTCTCCGATGGACTCCGACATCTCGCTCAGCAGCGAATCGGCTGTCGCCTCGCTGGCGAATTCGCTCAGGAACAGGGTGGCGTTCCCCGTTTCGCCGCGGTACCGGCCTACGTAGCTCTCGATCGGAGCCACCTCCTCTCCGTGCATCCGCCCGAGCATGTCTGCCGCCTGCGGACCGGCCAGGACGTCCACTCGTCGCATTCCCTGGATCATTAGGGGAAGCGGTGTATTCTCCGCGCTGGCAGCGGGGGCGTCAGACTCTTGCCCCGAGCAGGCCGACAGCGCCGCCGACATTAGGAACGCGATGACCGGGAGGACCCTCGCGCGCATGGCGCGCATGGTCAGAGCTCCGGGGACAGAGGCGTGTCGTCGCTCCCTGGTTCGGCCATCCCCCCTGCTGGCCAGGTGAGCGTTCGGAGCGGAACGTCGGGAACGTCCCGGATCTCGATGGAGAACTCCGCGGGACGGCTCTCCATCCGAAACTCGAGGGTGGTGCTCCCGTGGTGCCCACTCAGCTCACCCGCTTCGTCCGGAGCGAAGGAGTCGGCACCGATGATGAGCCGCACCTGTGCGGTCAGGTCCAGCGACTCGAGGGGTACGGAGTGTGTGTCCCCGGTGACCTCGACGAACAGGGCGCCATCCTCCCATCGCGGTTGCACTTCGAAGGTCACCTCCCCCTCGCTCGTCTGAGCCGGGTAAGTGGAGTCCTGAGATGCGACAAGGTCACTGAGCGGCCGTTGGGTGTGGGTCGGAGTCTCGGCGGACGCCGGAACGGCGATCGTGGCCGTGACGACGATCAGGGCAGTAGCGTAGAGGGCGGGGAGTGTTTGGATAGGCACGGTGGGCTCCGGTCGAGGGATCAAGGAAGGCGCACCGCGGCGGCGGACAGGGAGGGACTGGCCCCGCCGTCCGGCGGCTCTTACCTGTTCTACCCGCAAAAGCTACCCCGCCGAGATGAAGCTTGTGTGATCTCCGGATGAAGATTCCTTTCGATTGGTGGGACCTCCTCCGTGAGCCTCTCGCCTCCACACGTCCCCCTGGCTCGGGACGGGATCACGATGCCCTTGAACACCACCCGTCACCCCCGCCACGGTGAGCCAGCCAAAACAGGGAAGCGGCATGCACCAGACCGGGTTGCCCGGTTGCATCTGTGCTGTGATTGCCCTGGTGTGTATGATGTCGGCGCGTGAAAACAGCTGCA
>JBGMRK010000190.1:1549-4100 GCA_048061375.1 Longimicrobiales bacterium
CCGCCCCACAAGCCGCCTCTGACGCTGGCTCCGTACACGTTCTGCCGGGAATACGTGGCACGCTTCGCAACTGGATCGAGCGCCCGGGGCTGCTTGGTAAATCCCCAATACCCGTAGGCTGCCAGCTCGTAGCCACCTACGGTACGGAAGACT
The DNA here is from genome assembly GCA_048061375.1 of Longimicrobiales bacterium. Taxonomy (GTDB): domain Bacteria; phylum Gemmatimonadota; class Gemmatimonadetes; order Longimicrobiales; family Gaopeijiaceae; genus JACZXQ01. The sequence goes on from JBGMRK010000190.1 coordinate 1,703, forward strand.
CGGGCCGCGAGCTCACCGTTTTCGAGGTTTTTGGCGGGGTTCAGAGGATCGAGCGGCCCGCCCATGGTCGTCGCACTCACCAGGCTACCCCCTGAAGTGTCGAAGAAGGAGATGCGCTCCCCCGTAATGAAGCGATCCGGCTCGAAGACGGGAGTCCACACCACATCGACGTTCGCCCATTCCGCGTATGCCGTGAACTTCATCGAGTTCGACGGCGCCTTGAGGAACTCGTCGTCGCGGCCGATGAAGAATGACACGAAGTCCTTGGGAAACTGATCGTTTAGGAACACCAAATCTCCGGTCCCCCAGGTCAGTACCTGCCGTCCAACGCGGACGTCGAGCCAGTCCGCCGCCCGAAGGAGAACGACAGCCTGACGGATGTCCAGGTCGACCTCGTCGGCAACGGCGTCGGTGGTGAGGTCACCCTTGAAGAAGAGTTCCGCCCGATCGGTGAAGTGAGAGAGGTCGAGGCGGAACCGGGCCTCGCCCAACACGAGATCGTCGGGCTGCAGCGGATCGGCGCGGACCCGTGCGGCAACGCCCACCTCGAGCATTCCGTGGAACTCGATTACCGGGTCCTGCGCCATGACGGGGGTCGCAGTGGCAAGACCCACGGCCACCCAGGCGGCGAGTCGTCTCAACCTACCGTGCCGAGAACCAGCGCCGCGAAGGACTACGCAGGGTGCGTTCGGTGAACAGGCTGGCCGGGATACCGAGGTCGTACTCCACACGCGTGAACTCGATGACGGTATTGCCCCCCGAGCGGAGATCTGAAGCCCTCATTCGCGTCACGGTGGGAGTGCCGTCGATCTCCTGGACCTCGAGGGCCTCGATCCGCCGATAGACTTCGCCGGTGTCGTCCACGTACTCCATCCTGGTCGGCAAGAAGGTCGCTTTGTCGATCCAAGCGGTCCACGACGCGAACTCCTGAGCCCCCGGATCGACCGGTGTGTTGCGCACGACGTAGTGGGTGTCGGTGGTTTCGATCAGCTCGTGGAGATCCTCCTCGAGGCCACGGCCCGAAACGTCCTCATACAGGATGTGCGACCCGACGAAGCTCGTGCGCCTGTCGCCCGCTGCGATTCGCTTGACCAGGTCGAGGCTCGGGAGATAAAGCCACCGATCGTCGTCGTCGCCGACATGCTTCTTGACCAGAAAGACGGTGTTTCGCAATTCGGCGGGACGGCTGAACAGGACAGCGTAATCCTGATCGCCACCGTCTACGACGTCCCGTCGCAGGATCGTGAACTGGCGCCTGCGGCTCCGTCCACCGGCGTCGGTGATCGTCATCCGAACACCCGCCCGTCCATCGGCTCGGGCGTAATAGGCGGCGAGATTCGCTCGTTCGACGATCTCGTCGACGTCCATAGGCTCCTGACCCGCCGCTGCCGCCTGTAGGGCAGCCAGCCCGACGAGGGGCGCCACGATCCAGGCGATCCTCCGTTTCATTTCACAATCTCCCCTTAGAAGGCATCTAGCCTTTGCCTGCGAACAGGCGTCGATGTACCAGTTCAATCACGCTCGGCAACAGCACGAGGGTGACCACCCCCGAGGTGGCCATGATGGCGGCCAGGAAAAACCCCACCGTGTTGTATGGCACGAGCGGCGACGCAAGCAGCGGAAGAAATCCCACCGCGATGACGATAGCGTTGCGGCTGATGGCGCGGGCCGGTTCCTCGAAAAGCCGTTCGACGGTGGTGGGCCAGTCCAGGGTCTCTCGTTGAATCGTGCGTGCCCGTTGCAGGAAGTGGATCGCGAAGTCGACAGACAGGCCGAGCGTCAGAGAACTCAGTACCGCCACGGGCATGTCATAGTCTTTGCCGACGAGACCGATCACGCCGTAGATGAATCCGATTGTGACGGACAACGGAAGCATCGCCAGCGCCGCGAACGAAACCGAGCGGAACAACACCAGCATCATGACGAACACGATGACAAACCCGCCCAAGAGAGCCCGCAGCATGCCGCTCACTATGTCCTGCTGCCAAACGACGTTGAGGTACGTCAGTCCGGCCCACTCCAGCGTGACGCCATCGGGGGGAGGGTCGCTCTCTACAAAAGCGTCGACCGCCTCGGTCACACGAACCATGTCCTGGTTGTCGCCGCTCTTGAGTTGGAGCCACACGTTGGCCGCCCGGTAGTCGGGAGTGACGAAGTGCCAAAGGTCGTCAGGCCGATGCGACGACTGGTAGCTCAGGAGAGTCTGTGCGATGGCGGCCGAACTCGGAGGAATCGTGAAGTACTCGGGCTTCCCTTCACGCAACTCCCGGTGAACCGTCTTCACGATGTCCGTGACCGCGGTGGATTTCCCCACCAACCCGGAGCGGTCGAGCGCCGCCTGGAGTCTCGCGATGTACTCGAGCGCCTCGGGTGTCTGAAATACCTTGGCGGCGATCTG